>DASQJS010000419.1:0-6512 GCA_035630995.1 Steroidobacteraceae bacterium
TGCGTGACGCCGCGCAGCTTGATGGCGCGCTGCGCCGGTACCATGCGCGCGCGTGGCTCACTGGAGACCGGCTTCGGCGCCGGGGCTCGCGGCGCCACGACCTTCGCGCCCGACAGGTACTGGCCGGTAAGCGATTTCGGATTGGCGCGCACCGCATCGGGCGTGTCGAAGGCGACGATTTCCCCGCCGCGTTCGCCGGCGCCGGGCCCCAGGTCCAGCAACCGGTCGGCCGCCATCATGATCTGCGGATCGTGCTCGACCACCACCAGCGAATTGCCGGCGTCGCGCAGCCGGTGCATGACCTGCGTCACGCGCTGCATGTCGCGCGGATGCAGGCCGATGGAGGGCTCGTCGAGCACGAACAACGTGTTGACCAACGAGGTGCCGAGCGCGGTGGTGAGGTTGATGCGCTGAACCTCGCCGCCCGAGAGCGTGCGCGACTGCCGATCGAGCGTGAGATAACCCAGCCCCACCTCGCACAGGTAGGCAAAGCGCGAACGCACTTCGGACAGCAACAGGTCCGCCGCCTCGTCGAGCGGCGCGGGTAGTTTGAGCGACTCGAAGAATGCTCGGCTCTTGTCGAGCGACATCAGCACGAGGTCGTGCACGTTGTGGCCATCGATGCGCCACAGCAGCGCATCGGGCTTGAGGCGCGAGCCGTTGCAGGTGGTGCAGGGCGTGTACGCGCGGTAACGCGACAACAGCACACGCACGTGCATCTTGTAGGCCTTGGTTTCGAGCCACTCGAAGAAACGCTTGGCGCCGTACCAGACCTTCTTTTCCCATTTGCCCTCGCCCTCGATGACCCACTGGCGCTGGGCATCGGTGAGCGCGTACCAGGGCGTATCGAGCGGGATGTCGCGCTTCTTCGCGAACTTCACGAGATCGTCCTGGCACTCCTTGTATGACTTGGTCTGCCAGGGTTTGACCGCGCCGCCGGCCAGCGTCTTGGTTTCGTCGGGCACGACGAGGCCGTAGTCGATGCCGATGATGCGGCCGAAGCCACGGCAGGAATCGCAGGCGCCCACCGGCGAGTTGAACGAAAACAGCGAGGGCACCGGATCGCGATACGACAGGTCGCAGTCCGCGCAGTGCAGCTCGCTCGAATATTTCCAGCGCTCGATGGACTTCGGCCCTTGTTCCATGGAAGAGGGGCTGTCGTCCACACGATGCAGATTCACGCGGCCGCGCCCCACACGCAGCGCGGTTTCGAGCGACTCCATGACGCGCGAGCGGTCGGCACCGCCGAGCCGCAGGCGGTCCTGCACGACTTCGAGCGTGTCGCCGTTGCGCTCGTGGATGCGCGCGTAGCCCTGCGACTCGAGCAAGGCGGTTACTTCCTTTTCCTTGAAGTTCTTGGGCACCGTCACCGGGAAGCACACGTACACGCGTGGATCGCCGGCCGCGGCCGCGCGCGTGTTGGCGTCGGTGAAGATGCTCTCCGCGCTGTCGCGTCGCACGGGCTTGCCACAGTTGCGGCAGTGAAGACTTCCGGCGCGCGCAAACAGCAGCTTCAGGTGGTCATTGAGCTCGGTCATCGTGCCGACGGTGGAGCGCGACGTGCGCACCGGATTCGTCTGGTCGATGGCGATGGCGGGCGGAATGCCATCGATGCGATCCACCGCCGGCTTGTCCATGCGATCGAGGAACTGCCGCGCGTAGGGCGAGAAGGTTTCGACGTAACGCCGCTGACCTTCGGCATACAGCGTGTCGAACACCAGCGAAGATTTCCCGGAACCCGAGACGCCGGTGACCACCACGAGCTCGTGCAACGGAATCTCGAGGCTCAGATTCTTGAGATTGTTCTGGCGCGCGCCGTGAATCACGATCGACGCGCGCGGCTTTTCCTTCGCGGGGGCGAGGCGAGCGGGTTTGCGTGAGGTGACGGGCTTGTCCATGTAACGAAGAAATGGCCGAGACGCGGATCGGTCATTGTACCGACCATGTCAAGCGGGCTGTGTGGAAATGCTGGTGACCTGGACGGGTGCAACGTCGGGTCCGGGGAAATGCGGCGATTCTCGCGGGCTTCAAGTATCGTAAGCGCCACAGGAAGGGGGATTCGTGGCAGAACAAAAAGGCATCGACGCCGCACACCGGCGCGTCATCTTCGCGTCTTCGCTGGGCACCGTATTCGAGTGGTACGACTTCTACCTCTACGGCTCGCTGGTCACCATCATCACCAGGAAATTCTTCTCGGGGATGAACGACACCACGGCGTTCCTGTTCGCGCTGCTGGCCTTTGCGGCCGGCTTCTTCGTGCGGCCCTTCGGTGCGCTGGTGTTCGGCCGGCTCGGCGACCTCGTCGGCCGCAAATACACGTTCCTCGTCACCATCGTGATCATGGGCGCCTCGACCGCGCTGGTCGGTGTGCTGCCGACGTATGAAACGGCGGGCGTCATTGCGCCGATCATCTTCATCATATTGAGGCTTTTGCAGGGCCTGGCGCTCGGCGGCCAGTACGGTGGGGCGGCGACCTACATCGCCGAACACGCCCCGGAGGGCAGGCGCGGCCTCTATACGAGCTGGATACAGACCACGGCCACGCTGGGCTTCTTCCTCAGCCTGCTCGTCATCCTCGCGTGCCGCTCCTCGATGAGCCCCGAGCAGTTCGACGCCTGGGGTTGGCGACTGCCGTTCCTGCTCTCGATCTTCCTGCTCGTGATCTCCGCGTACATCCGCCTGCAATTGCAGGAGTCGCCGGTGTTCCAGGAGATCAAGGCCTCGGGCAAGCTGTCGAAGCAGCCGTTAACCGATTCCTTCGGAAAGTGGGCGAACCTCAAGATCGTGATCCTCGCCTTGTTAGGCGCCACGGCGGGCCAGGCGGTCGTGTGGTACGGCGGCCAGTTCTATGCATTGCTCTTCCTCGAGAAAACATTGCTGGTCGACCCGACGAGCGCGCAGCTCTCGATGGCCGCCGCGTTGCTGATCGCCACGCCGTTCTTCGTGGTGTTCGGTTCGCTGTCGGACCGGATCGGCCGCAAGAGAATCGTGCTCGCGGGTTGTTTGCTGGCGGCGCTCACGTATTTCCCGATCTTCAAGGGCATCACGCATTTCGCGAACCCGGCGCTGGACCACGCCGTCCAGACTTCGCCCGTCACCGTGATCGCGAATCCGGATGGGTGCAGCTTCCAGTTCGATCCGGTCGGCAAGAAGCAGTTCAAGACCGGCTGCGATCTCGCCAAGGGCGCTCTCGCGCGTATGGGCGTTTCGTACACGGTCGGGGACGATTCCCTCGGCCGCGATAGCGATGCCACGGTGATGGTCGGCGAGGGCTCCATCGAAGTTAAGGACCTGCATGGCACCTTGACCGCCGCCCAATACAAGAAGGCGCAGGACGAGGTCTCGGCGGGAATCAAGGAATTGCTGGTGAAGGCGGGTTATCCCGCGAAGGCCGACATGCAGGCCTTCAACTACCCGATGGTGATCCTGCTGCTGGCGATCCTCGTCCTGTACGTGACGATGGTCTACGGCCCCATCGCCGCCTGGCTGGTCGAGCTTTTCCCCGCGCGTATTCGCTACACATCCATGTCGTTGCCGTATCACATCGGCAACGGGTGGTTCGGTGGGTTCCTGCCCGTCACCTCGTTCGCCATCGTCGCGGCCACGGGCAACATCTACAACGGCCTGTGGTACCCGGTGATCGTCGCGGCCATCACCATCGTGATTGGCGGCCTGTTCCTGCGCGAAACCAAGGACTCCCCCGCGTAACTCGTTGCGGCGGCGCCACGCATTTGCCCCGGCGTGGTGAATATCGACATACTCCGCGCCACAAGCGCGGCAGCCGGGGGGACGGTCGCTCACGACCCCGACGCCGTGCACAAAAACGACAGTCAAGGAGTGGTCGCATGAAATTCAGGTTCTCGCGCGGCGTTGCCGCGCTGTTCATTGCCATGCCATTTGCATCTTCGGCGCAGGAGCCCGCAACGGCTGATTCGGACCTCCTCGAGGAAATCATCGTCACGGCGCAAAAGCGCGCCACCTCGCTGCAGGATGTGCCGTTCTCCATCGCGGCGATGACCGCCGAGGACCTCGAGCAGAGCGGTGCCACCAACATCGTCGAAGTGGCTCGCAATGTGCCCGGCCTCTACATCGCCGATCTCGGCCCCGGTCAGAGCCAGGTAGCCATTCGCGGCATCAGCGCCGGCCAGGTCGTGCGCGATCAGCCTGGCGTGAAGGAATCCGTCGGCATCTATCTCGACGAATCACCCATCTCCGTGGCGCTGTTCACGCCGGATCTCGACCTGTACGACCTCGACCGCGTCGAAGTGCTGCGCGGCCCGCAGGGCACGCTGTTCGGCGCCGGCTCCTCGTCGGGTACGGTGCGCTACATCACCGCGCAACCGAACATCGGCGAATTCGGCGGTTCGGTCGACCTGACGGGCAACGCTCCCACCGACGGTGAGTTCGGCGGCTCCGTGAAAGGCAGCATCAACGTGCCGATCGGCGAGAACGCGGCAATGCGCGCCGTGGGCTACTACACCGCGCTTCCCGGCTTCATCGACTCGTTGTATCCGGATCGCGCGACGCGCGAAGACGTCAACAGCGGTACGCGCACCGGCGGACGCCTGGCGTTCCGCTTCGAGCCTTCGGAAAACTTCTCGATCACGCCGCGTGTCGTCTACCAGAAGCTGGAGACCGACGGTTATCCGCGCATCGATGTCTACAACATCCTCGGCAACACCTACACCACCACGGAGCCCGTGGTAAATCCCGGTGAACGTGGGCAGGTCACGCAGTTCCGTGAAGGCATCACCGATGATTTCATGATGGCCGATCTGAAGCTCGACTTCGGATTGGGCGGCGATCTGGGCATCACTGCCGTCACCACGTACATCGACCGCCAGGTCGAAGTGCTGCGCGATGCCAGCCAGCTCACCGGCAGCGTCACCATCGATCTCGGCGGCACCGCCGATGACGCGCGGCTCAATTCGCCGCTGTACGACGACACCGATCTTCAGGTGCTCAGCCAGGAAGTCCGGCTTGCCTCCACGGGCGAAGGAGCCTTCCAGTGGCTGGTCGGCGCGTTCTATCAGCAGTCCGATCGCAAATACGGGCAGACATTGCCCACGCCGGGCTACGACGCACTGACGCAGGACCTGATCGGCGCCGACAGCTCGGACTTCAATGCGCCGCCCGACACGCCGTTCTACTCACGCCTGAGCTACGACTTCCAGCAGTTCGCGCTGTTCGGCGAGGCTACCTACCGCTTCAGTCCCGAATGGGCGCTCACCGGCGGCCTGCGCTACTACGACTACGAAGAAGATCGCCTGCTCACGTTCGCGGGCTTGTTCGCGGACCAGGGATATACCGACCAGCCTGGATCGGTGAGCTCTGATGGCGTCTCGCCGCGCGTGATCCTGGCGTTCAGCCCGACCGAGGACGTGCAGTTCACGGCGCAGATAGCCCAGGGCTTCCGGCTGGGCGGCATCAACGACCCGCTCAACGTGGGTCTGTGCCAGGGCACCGACCTCGCGACCTACGACGGTCACCCGGAATTCGAAGATGAGATTACGACCAACTACGAGATCGGCACCAAGACGCGCTTCGGCGGCGGCCGCGTGACTCTCAACGCAGCGGTGTTCTACACCGAAATCGAGGACCTGCAGGTGATCGCGGATGCCGGCAGCTGCTCGTCGCGAATCGTGCTCAACGCGCAGGGCGAGAGCAAGGGCGTGGAGATGGAACTGTACTTGCGGCCGGACGAGAACTGGGACATGGGGCTCGCGATGACCTTTGCCAACACGAAGATCACCGAAGACTATCTACCCGGTCAGCCGGTCGGTGGCGTTCGCGAAGGCAATCGTCTGCCGACGGCTCCCGATATGCAGCTGTCGGGCACTACCGCATACACGTGGAACCTGACGGAATCGCTGAACAGCTACGTGCGCTTCACGGCGCAGTACGTCGGATCTTCATTCACGCAGATGGCCGACCAGGAGGCCAACTTCGGCCTGATCTCCAATGAAGCCGGCCGTCCCGCCGGCTCGGCGCGACTGATCGACCTGGGCGGCATTCCGGCCAACACCAACATTGAATTCGACGCCGAGCTGCCTTCGTATGCCATCGGCAACCTGCGCTGGGGCTTCGGTACCGACGCGTGGGAAGCTTCGCTGTTCGTCAACAACCTCTGGGACGAGCGCGCCTTCCTGTCCATCGACCGCGAGCGCGGCCGCAGCGCGCGCGTGGGCTATCTCACCAACCCGCCGCGCACCTACGGCGTGAATTTCCACATGAACTTCTGAAGTTGCAGACAGGTGCCGGGTGGGGAGAGTGGGGAGTTGGTTACTCCCCGCTTTCCTCACCCGGCACCGTTCTAATGAACCGCCCGATTCTGCTGCTCCGCCTTCGTCTCCAGGCTGAACCGCGGCTCCACCTTCTTCAGCTTCCCCGTCACCAGCTCCGCCGCGTAACGCCCGACCTCCGGCCCATGCTTGAACCCATGGCCGCTCCCCGCGCCGACTAACAACACGTTGCTCGCCGTCGGGTGGCGATCGATCAGCAGGTCGCCGTTC
>DASQJS010000420.1:0-11815 GCA_035630995.1 Steroidobacteraceae bacterium
AAGTACGGCCGCCCATAGCCCCAGACCACGGGCCGCCGGAACACGCTGCGCGCGGTGGTCACGTCGGTGGGCTCGCCGCACTTGGCGGCCACTTCGGATCGCGACGCGCCTTCGGTCACGAGCTTGGTGCCGCAGCGAAACCCGTCCGCAACTGCGGCCGATGAGGCCAGCAGGCCGAGAGCCATTACGGCAAGTGCCCGTTTCATGATCCAAACGATAGGCTCATCCTGCTTAACGGACAATGAACACATCGGCGTTTTGATCCGGATGAACCATTTGGCCCGCGAGCCGCACTCACTTGAGGATGGGGTATCGTTGACCATGAGCTTTGCAGCGCAATGGATGGCGGCTGTAGCGGGCCTCGGGCTGGCTGTTGCCGGTGGCGCCGCGCGGGCCGCGGATTTCGATCTCACCCCGGCCGAGACGCAACGCGTCGAAAAGGACGAGATCGTGATCCGCGCCACGCTCGATGCGAGCGCGCGCCGCGGCACCGTGCGGGCCGCCATGCTCATCGATGCCCCTCCCGCCGTGGTGTTCGAGTCGATGACCCGCTGTGCGGACGCTGTCCGGTACGTGCCGCACCTTCGCCTGTGCCGGGTTCGCGACCGTGCCGCCGATGGAAGCTGGGCGCTGGTCGAACAGGAAATCGATTTCGGCTGGTACGCGCCGCGGCTCCGTTACACATTCCGTGCCGACTTCGTCACCGACCAGAGCATCGCGTTTCGCCAGGTCAGCGGTGACTTCAAGGCCAATGAAGGCGTCTGGGAGTTCGAGCCGGCCGAGGACGGCGCCCGGACGCTGCTGCGATATCGCGTCTATATCGACCCTCCGGGATATGTCCCGAACTGGCTGGCGCGTTCGACCTTCAAGCGGGAGCTGCCGCAGATGCTGGTCGACCTGCGCCGCTTTTGTGAGGCGGAGCAGGCGCTGCGCGCCCAAGCAAACACTTCTCCTGAAGGACTCTCTCCATAGACTGATTGCAGACCATGTGGCGCAACCGGCAAGATGCCGGCCCCCATGAGAGCCGCCATCGATCGCAAGTTCGAACAAACACTGGCGGCGCTGATCAACAGCGGCGAGCCCGGAATCATTCATGGCGGTCGCAAGGGCATCGAAAGGGAATCGCTGCGGGTCACGCCTGACGGCCGCATCGCGCAGACGCCACATCCACGCGCCCTTGGCTCGGCGCTCACCAACGAAAACATCACCACCGACTATTCCGAAGCGCTGATCGAGCTGGTCTCGCCTACGTTCCGCACCAGCTGGGAACTGCTGCAATACCTGCTCGACCTGCACCAGTTCGTCTATCAGCACCTGGGCGACGAACTGCTCTGGGCGACCTCGATGCCGTCCATCATCGATGGCGACGAGAGCATCCCCATCGCGCAATTCGGCACATCGAACGTCGGTCGCATGAAAACCGTCTATCGCAACGGGCTCGGCGTGCGCTACGGACGAGTGATGCAGGCCATCTCCGGCGTGCATTTCAACTATTCGTTCCCGGAGCAAATGTGGGATTCCTGGGCGGACATCGTGCAATCGCGCGAGCGCGGCCAGTCGTTCATCTCGGATCGCTATTTCCACCTGCTGCGCAATTACCGGCGCCACGGCTGGATCGTGCTGTACCTGTTTGGTGTTTCGCCGGTGGTGTGCAATTCCTTCCTGCGCGGCCGCAACGTGACGCTGCCGCGCCTCGGGAAGGACACTTCGTACGAGCCGTACGCCACGAGCCTGCGCATGAGCGACTTGGGCTACCGGAACCGCAACCAGGCCGGGCTTTCCGTGTCGGTCAACAGCCTCGACGAATACGTGCGCGACCTGTCGCGCGCCATCAGCACACCGCACGAACCGTACGAGCAGTTAGGCGTGAAGGTCGGCGATGAATATCGCCAGCTGAACGCCAACATCCTGCAGATCGAGAACGAGTACTACAGTTTCATCCGGCCAAAACGTGTGGCGCGTTCGGGCGAGCGTCCGACCAAGGCTCTGCGGCGGGCCGGCGTCGAATACGTCGAGGTGCGCGCGCTCGACGTGAGCGCCTTCGATCCGGTGGGCGTGAACCAGAACAAGATGCGTTTCCTCGAGATGTTCCTCGCGCTGTGTCTGATGAAAGACTCACAGCCCATCGGTGTTTCGGAACAGGACACGCTGGACGCCAATCATGTGACGGTAGCGCGCCGCGGTCGTGAGCCGGGTCTGACATTGCAACGGGATGGCAGAGGCGTATCCATGTCCGCCTGGGCGCGCGAGCTCATCGAGTCCATGCAGGGCATTGCCGAGGTCTTCGATCGCGGCGATCCGGCCAAGCCGTTCTCGGCCGCCCTGGCCATGCAGGCCGCAAAGGTGCAGGACGTGGCCCTTACTCCCTCGGCACGCATGCTCGCGGAGCTCGAAACCACGGGCGAATCCTTCTTTGAGCTGGGGCTGCGCATGTCGCGCCTTCATAAGGAGTACTTCCTGGCGTTGTACCCCCCCAATGTGGAGCGTCAGGCTGAATTCAGGGCGGCGGCGGACGAGTCCCTCGCCGCCCAGAAGGCAGTGGAAGCCGCCGATAGAATGAGTTTTGAACAGTATTTGTCCGAATACGCTGCCGGCTAGAAAACTGTGACGCACTTCAAGGTCTTGACATATCCATAAAATCTTGTTCTCGAAGCCTATTTTTTAACATTTGGCGTACTAGAATCCCTGCCCAGAAGACCGAAGGGTCCATCAGATGTTCAGGGAATGAAATGAAAACCAAGAATCAGACCGAGCAATACCTGCTCGAGTTGGCGGTAGCAACAGCAGCGAACGAAGATGGAATTTCTCCGCCGACGCGCGACGGCGTGTCAGCGACTCGCAACCAGGCATGGAGCCCGCTGGAAGTGTGGCGCACTCGAGTGAAGACGCCCGCACCAACACGCACGGAGTCAGCCCAGATCCAGGGCTGATGCGCACGCGGCTTGCGCCGCGGCTGCCGAACACATACAAAGCAGTCTCATCTTCAGGGACCCTGCACGTATGGCGCCCACGAAAAATTCGACGCCAAGCACATCGGACGCATCGCGTCTGCTTACGAAGGGTTTCCGTTTTCTCCGTTTCGACGAACCGCTCGAAACCGAATTCCGCACCGAGCATCGTTCGAGGCTCCAGGTCTGGAGCCGCATCGCCATCATCGTCTCGGCCTGCACGGTCATCGGCTTCGCCATTCTCGATCACTTCGTGCTCTCCGCAGAGCATTCGCGCATCACGAACATGGTGCGCTTCGGCATCCACGTTCCCTGCGTCCTCATCATGCTGCTGCTCACCTCGAAGCGTTTTTACAACCGCTGGTATGAGCTCGGCATCAGCTTCGTGGCGCCCATGTTCGGCATTGGCACAGTCATCATGTCCGCGTTCTCGCCGGCCAACGAAGTTCCGCTGGTGGGTGGGCGCCTGCTGCTCGCATCCTTCTTCTTCTATTTCATGCTCGGCCTCCCGCTGCGAGCGGCGGCACGCGCCAACCTCATCGTGTTTGCCGCGCTGGTGGTCGCGTTTCTCGCGGGCACCATGCCGACCTATACGGCCGCCTACCTCATGTTCACGTTGTTCACGGCGAACGTCATCGGTATCGCCGGTTCGTACGCGCTGGAGCATGCGAATCGCACGGCCTTTCTCGAACACCGCCAGCTCACCGAAGTGGCCACTCATGACGGCCTGACGACGCTGCTCAATCGCGCCGCGTTCGAAGACCAGATTCGCCGCGTCTGGCAGCAGGCGCAGCGCGACCGGCAGACGATCTCCGTCATCATGATCGACATCGATTACTTCAAGGCCTACAACGACCGTTATGGCCACGTCGCCGGCGACGACTGCCTGCGCCGCGTTTCCAGCGCGCTGCGTGACGCCGCGCGGCGCCGACCGCTCGATTTCGTCGCGCGTTATGGCGGAGAAGAACTCGTGGCCGTGCTGTACGGCGCGGACAAGTCCTATGGCGAGAGCATTTCGCGCAGTCTCCTGACCGCGGTGCGCGAGTTGCGTATCCCGCACGCCAATTCGGAAACGCAGCCGTACGTGACCGTCAGCGTAGGCGTGGTGGCCGTGGATGCTTACCGTCTCGCGACGCACGACGCGGCCGTGGCGCTAGCCGACCAGGCCCTGTATGCCGCCAAGCACCAGGGGCGCGACCGGTACGTGGCGCTCGAGCACAGCATCCAGAAGGTCGACCCGGGTGCCACGACTGTTCTGCCGGTCCGCGAGTCCGCGTCATTTCGCGAAGTTTCCGCGGGCTAGCTAGCGGTGCCGGGCCGGGAAACCGGGAAAACTCGGTCATCGCGCGCGGTACAAAGTTTTCCCGGTTTCCCGGCCCGGCACCGTCTTAGCGGTAGATCGCCACCTCGTTCCTGCCGCTCGACGTCCGCACGCCGCGGAACATCCCCTCGCTGTTGAAATCGAGCACGACCTCGCCACGCGAGTCGATCGCAATGACTCCGCCATTGCCACCCAGATCCTTCATCTTGCCGAGCACGTTCGCGACCGCTTGCTCGAGCGGCAGCTCGAGGTACTCCACCTGTGCGCAGATGTCGTGCGCGACCGCGGCACGGATGAAATATTCGCCGTGCCCGGTGGCCGACACCGCGCAGCTTGCGTTGTCCGCGTAGGTGCCGGCGCCGATGATGGGGGAGTCGCCGACGCGGCCCCAGCGCTTGCCCGTCATGCCTCCGGTGGAGGTCGCGGCGGCCAGATTTCCGGACGCATCGAGCGCCACAGCGCCCACGGTGCCGAAAGCGATGAGGTCGTTTTCCTTCTCCGCCGTGCCGCCCAGCAGGCGATGCAGCTGCTGCTGCCTTACCTGCGTCCGGAAGTATTCGTTGGAAACCATCTCCACGCCTTGCAGGCGAGCGAATTCCTCGGCGCCCTCGCCAACCAGCATGACGTGAGGCGAGCGGTCCATGACCAGTCGCGCGAGCGCGATGGGGTTCTTCACGTGCCGCAGGCCCGTGACCGCGCCAGCACCCAAGGTGCCGCCATCCATGATCGACGCGTCTAACTCCGCCAGGCCATCGCGCGTGAGCACCGCCCCGCGTCCCGCGTTGAACAGCGGATCATCTTCCAGGGCACAGACCGCCGCGATCGCCCCGTCCAGGCTCGTACCGCCGCGCTCGAGCACGGAATAACCCGCATCGAGGGCGGCGCTGAGGCCGTCGCTGTAGGCGCGTTCGTGTTCTGCCGATGTCTCGCTACCGGACAATGTGCCGGCGCCGCCGTGAATCGCGATTGCGAACATGTTTTTCTCCGACAATCCGCACAACTGAAGGGCATGCGACCGTTATCAGCACCGAAATTGACGCCGGAAAAAGACGCCGATCCCGATACAATTCCGCGTCCGGGGAATCATATTAGAAGAAGCCATCCATGCTGACTCGCATCCGCAGCCTGCTCGTCGCCAATCGCGGTGAAATCGCGATCCGCGTCATGCGCGCTGCCAATGAACTGGGTGTCCGCACCATCGCGATTTACTCGCAGGAAGACCGCTTTTCCCTGCATAGAACCAAGGCGGACGAGGCTTACCTGGTGGGGCGCGGCAAGGCGCCGGTGGATGCCTACCTCGACATCGAAGACATCCTGCGGATTGCGGTCGAAGCCAAGGCCGACGCCATTCATCCCGGGTATGGATTTCTCTCCGAGAACCCGGACTTCGTCGACGCCTGCAACCGCGAAGGCGTGATTTTCGTCGGGCCCACGCCCGAGATCATGCGCACACTCGGCAACAAGGTGGCGGCGCGCAATCTAGCTATTTCCGCGAAGGTCCCGGTCATGCCGGCGACGCCGCCGCTGCCGGCCGACATCGAGGAATCCAAGAAACAGGCCGCGATCGTCGGCTATCCCGTCATGCTCAAGGCGAGTTGGGGTGGTGGCGGCCGCGGCATGCGCGTCATCGAAAGCGATGCGCAATTGACGGAACTGCTGCCCGTGGCGCGCCGCGAAGCCAAGGCAGGTTTCGGCAACGACGAGGTATATCTCGAGAAGCTGGTGCGCAAGGCGCGGCACATCGAAGTGCAGATCCTGGGTGATACCCACGGGAATCTCGTGCACCTCTTCGAGCGCGACTGCACCGTGCAACGCCGCAACCAGAAAGTGGTCGAGCGCGCGCCCGCGGCGTTCCTCACCGACGCGCAACGCAATGAGCTCTGCGGTTATGCGCTGCAGATCGGCCGCGCGGTCAATTACCGCAACGCCGGCACCGTGGAATTCCTGCAGGACGCCGAGACCGGCAAGTTCTATTTCATCGAAGTGAACCCGCGCATCCAGGTGGAACACACGGTGACCGAGGCCGTGACCAACATCGACCTCGTGAAGGCGCAGATCCGCATCGCCGACGGTGCAAAGATCGGTGAAGAGGCAAGCGGTGTTCCGAAGCAGGCAGACATTCACCTGACCTCGCACGCGCTGCAATGCCGTGTCACCACCGAAGATCCCGAGAACGGCTTCACGCCCGACTACGGCAAGATCACGGCGTACCGCTCGCCAGCGGGTTTCGGCATCCGTCTCGACGCGGGCACCGCCTATGCCGGCGCCATTCTCACCCGTTCGTACGACTCCATGCTCGTGAAGGTGACGGCGTGGGCGCCGAACCCGGCGGAAGCCATCGCGCGCATGCACCGCGCATTGTGGGAGTTCCGCATCCGTGGCGTGTCCACCAACCTGCGCTTTCTCGACCAGGTGATCACGCATCCGAAGTTCGTGAACGCCGACTACACCACCAAGTTCATCGACGAGACGCCCGAGCTCTTCAAGTGGGAGAAGAAGCGCGACCGTGCCACGCGCATCCTCTCGTTCATCGGCGAGACCATCGTCAATGGCAACCCCGAAGTGAAGGGGCGCC
The DNA here is from genome assembly GCA_035630995.1 of Steroidobacteraceae bacterium. Lineage (GTDB taxonomy): Bacteria > Pseudomonadota > Gammaproteobacteria > Steroidobacterales > Steroidobacteraceae > CADEED01. The sequence goes on from DASQJS010000420.1 coordinate 6,845, forward strand.
AGAAGCCGAAGAGCATGGTGCTTGCGCGCCTGCCCAAGGTGAACGTGGCGAAGACCCCGCCGCCGGGCACGAAGCAGAAGCTCGACGAGCTCGGCGCCAAAGGCTTCGCGAAGTGGATGCTCGCGCAGAAGCAGGTGCTGATCACCGATACGACCATGCGTGATGCGCACCAGTCGCTGCTGGCGACGCGCATGCGCCAGCCCGACATGGCGGCCATCGCGCCGTACTACGCGCACATGCTTCCGCAGCTCTTCTCGGTCGAGTGCTGGGGCGGCGCCACCTTCGACGTCGCGATGCGCTTCCTTCGTGAAGATCCGTGGTCGCGGCTCGAACAGCTGCGCACGCTCATGCCCAACCTGCTGTTGCAGATGCTGCTGCGTTCCTCGAACGCCGTTGGCTATACCAACTACCCGGACAACGTGGTACGCGCGTTCGTGAAGCAGGCGGCGGTATCCGGCGTCGACGTGTTCCGCGTGTTCGACTCGCTCAACTGGGTGGAAAACATGCGCGTCGCCATCGACGCCGTGCTCGAGACCGGCAAGCTGTGCGAAGCGGCCATCTGTTATTCGGGCAACCTCTCGTCGCCGAACGAGACCAGGTACACGCTCGACTACTACCTCGAGATGGGCCGGAAGCTGAAGGACGCCGGCACCCACATCCTCGGCATCAAGGACATGGCGGGCCTTTGCCAGCCCAACGCCGCGTACACGCTGGTGAAAGCGCTCAAGGAAGAACTCAAACTACCCGTCCACTTCCACACGCACGACACGTCCGGCATCGCCGCGGCGAGCGTGCTCGCGGCGGTGGCCGCCGGCTGCGACGCCGTCGATGGCGCCATCGATGCGATGTCGGGCTTCACGTCGCAGCCGAATCTCGGCTCCATCATCGAAGCGCTGCGCTACAGCGAACGGGATCCCGGCATCGACCACGCGTCGGTGCGCGCCATCTCGATGTACTGGGAGCAGGTGCGCAAGAATTACCTCGCGTTCGAGAGCGACATGCGCGCGGGCGCGTCCGAGGTGTACGTCCACGCGATGCCCGGCGGGCAGTACACGAATCTCAAGGAGCAGGCGCGGTCGGTCGGCCTCGACGATTCCCGCTGGCCCGAGGTGTCACAGGCCTATGCCGACGTGAACCAGATGTTCGGCAACATCGTGAAGGTCACTCCGTCGTCCAAGGTCGTCGGCGACATGGCGATCCTCATGGTGTCGTCGGGCCTCACCAAAGAGCAGGTCGTCGACCCGAACTTCGAAGTCGCCTTCCCCGAGTCGGTCGTGCAGATGATGCGCGGCGACCTGGGCCGCCCCGAGGGCGGCTGGCCCGCCGGCATCCAGAAAAAGGTTCTCAAGGACCAGAAGCCGCTCGAACAGCGTCCCGGTGCCCTGATGCCGCCGCTCGACCTCGTGGCGGAGCGCAGGAAGCTCGATGAGAAGTTAGGTCGCGCCGCAACCGACACGCAGTTCGCGTCCTATCTCATGTACCCCAGGGTGTTCCTCGACTACGCGAAGGACCGCACCGCGTACGGCGACTGCGCCATCCTGCCCACACCTGTCTTCTTCTACGGCATGGAGCCGGGCGATGAGGTGAGCGTCGACATCGAGCGTGGCAAGACGCTCATCGTGCGGTTCGTCGCGCTGTCCGAAGTGCGTGACGACGGCACGCGCCAGGTGTTTTTCGAACTGAACGGCCAGCCGCGTTCCATCGTCGTCACCGATCGCTCGCAGGTGGCAAAGCGGCCGCCGCAGCGCAAGATGGAGCCGGGCAATGCCAGGCATGTCGGTGCACCGATGCCGGGAACGATCGCGACGGTGAAAGCCATCGTCGGCCAGAAAGTCGCCAAGGGCGACCTGCTGCTCACGATGGAGGCCATGAAAATGGAAACCAGCGTGCGCGCGGAGGCGGACGGCACCGTGGCCGAGGTGCTGGTGAAGCCGGGCGTGCAGGTGGACGCGAAGGACTTGTTAGTCGTTCTTTCCTGAGCGCGGACTCACGATTCGTATCCTCGGCGAGGCCGGGAAGCGCCAGCTAGTGACGCGCCAGCCCAGGCAGCGAGTCCAGCCACTGCGTCCGGCACTGGCGCACGCGATGCAGGTCGTCCACGCCAAGCCAGCAGGTGCGGAACACATAGCGGACGTGTTGATGCCCGGTATCGACCACGAAACCCCAGTCTTAGGCGAGGTCAACGATATCGATAGAGTCGCACCTTCTGGATCTGGAACGGCCCAGGCGGCAGGCGGATGTGCCGGCCCTGGTGCGTCTGATCTCCGTTGAGCCGGCGGCCGGGAGTCCATTTTCCCTTTTCGTCGAACTCGCCTTCTTCGGCCACATCGATGCCGACGAGCGGCGGGCCGTCGCCGACGCCGCGCATCGTCACAGTCATGCCTTGACCGGCGAACCAGAAATCCTCGTCACCGGCATGAACAACGAGCCCGCCGTGATCCGCGATCGTCTGCTTCTCGCGCGGCGTCCATGGATCGATGAAGGTCACCGTGAACTCGATGCCGCCCAGCATCTTTTTCACCGGCGAATCAATCACAGATCCATCCTCATTGATTGTGGCCCGAAATCCACCCAATCGGCCACGGCCGCGGGCGTCGAGCAGGACCGGCGTCAGCTGCTTCAATACCTCGTATGACTGCGACAGCGCATTCGGAGCATCGCCCAGCGATTCGATCGAGAACGGCGAAAAGCCCAGGGAATCAAGCGCACCGAATGAATAGAAGGCGTTGGCCGAGACCTGCGAATTCGTCGCGTTGTTCGCCTCGGGAATGAACAGCACGTTGTCCGGTCGATTGAAGCGCGCGGCGAGCTGCGCAAAATTCGGGAAGTAGATGTCGGGTGAAAGCATGTCGGTGGTCGGCGTGCCCGCTTTCCAGACATCGATGAGGTGCGGCAGCGGGCCACCACTCGGATACTCGCCAGGCTTTCGGCCGGTGCGGTTGAGCGCCACGTTTACGTACAGCGGAATGTCGTAACGCTTCTTGCCGGCCACCACGAGCGCCTCGACGAATCGCGCGTAGTGCCAGGCGGTGAAAACTTCGGCTCCCGCTTCTTCATTGCCAAACACTTCAGCCCAGGTGCCGGATGTCCTGGCGCCGTGCTTGCTCCAGAGAGCCTGCAGTTCGGGTTCGAGCTTTTCGCGTTTGCTCAGCGAGCGAATCAACTCAGGCGGTACCGGCCCGGCAAACAATTTTTCTGCCGGCGCGCCGCGCTCGCGCGCAATCGGCAACATTCCGATCTCATTCTCCACCTGCACCATGAGCACGGTGTTCTTCTCGCCGTCGACGCGCTTCAGATATTCCATGAATGCGCCGAACGCCTGCGCGTCGGCGTCGCGCGTGTTCGTAGAGAACGCCGACAGGATTTCCACGCTCGATCCGTTGGCAAGTTGCGCGCGCGGGAAACGATTCTGATCGCGCTTGACCCACGATGGGACGTAGGTGGACATGCTGTTCTTCCACGCGCCGAACCAGAGGATCACGAGCTTGAGATCGTGCGCGCGAGCATCGCGCAGCAGCTCATCGACCGAGGTCCAGTCGAATTTCCCTTCGTGGGGCTCGATGAGCTCCCACGAAACCGGCGCCAGCACGGTATTGAGATTCATCGCCTTGAGCCGCGGCCAATGCGGGCGCATGTAGTTGGCGCTCGAGCTGCTCGAATTGCCGAGCTCGCCGCCCAGGATCAGGAACGGTTTGCCGTCGACGATGAGTTGCTGCGTGCTGCCTTGTTTCGCGAGATGAGGTGGCGCAGCTTGCGCGGCCATCGCGGTGGCGAGTGCCGCGGCGAGAACGATGCTGAGAGCTTTCACGCGCCGGATGTTAACAAGCGCGTGCATGGGCTCTGCGAGAAGAGCTCCGCGGCCCAGTCGACGAACACGCGTACCTTGGTCGACAGGTGGCGATTCGCGGGATAGAGCACGTGCACGGGCAGCGGCTCGGGCTGCCAATCCTGCAGCACGGGCACGAGCTCCTGCGTTGCGTTGCTGGCGGAGACCATGAACGAGAGCAGCTGGCCCAGGCCGGTGCCAGCCCGCAACGATGCGAAATGGGCGCCGCTATCATTGACGGCGACTCGAGGGCTCGGGGCGATTTCGATGCGCTTGCCGTCGCGCTCGAAGATCAGAGGACGCATGCGACCGCTGCGCGGAAAGAAATAGCCCGCGAGCACGTGGCCGGATTCCAGGTCCGTGGGGTGCGTGGGTTTCGGATGCCGCGCGAAATAGGAGGGCGTCGCGCAGGTCAGCCAGCGCATGTCGCCGATGTGCCTTGCCACGAGTGACGGTTCCAGCAAGGGGCCACCGCGGATCACGCAGTCGACGTTGTCACCGATGAGATCGGCAGGCCGGTCGCTGACGCCGCATTCGATATCGATCTCCGGGTATTTCGCGAGGAATCCGGGCAGCGCGGGCAAGATCAGGTAGTACGACATCGCCGCCCCCGCGTCGATGCGCAGCCGCCCGCGCGGCCGCTCCTTGGCATGCGTGACGCTCGATTCGATGTCCTCGAGATCGCCTAACAACCTCACCACGCGCTCGTAGTACGCGGACCCATCGGGTGTCACGGTCACGCGGCGCGTGGTGCGGTTCAGGAGCTTGATGCGCAGGTGGCTCTCCAGCCCCTGAACGAGCTTGGTGACCGTGGGTTTGGGCATGCGCAGTGAGTTGGCTGCGTTGGTGAACGTGCCGGCCTCGACCACGCGGACGAACACCCTCATGGCCAGCATCTGGTTGAAATTCTGGGCGGCTTCCATGGCCGGCATTATTCCCTATTGGGAATAATGTTGTAACAACTGCCGTATTTATCGGTGTGCCGATAGCTAATAGCCTCCTCCCAACGCGAAAACACGCGCCAAACCCATCAACTCGAGGAGAAAGTCATGAACAAGAAGCTCACGGGTAAAGCCGCCCTGGTCACGGGTGGCTCGCGCGGCATCGGCGCCGCCATTGCCCGATCACTCGCCGAGGACGGCGCG
>DASQJS010000421.1:0-4089 GCA_035630995.1 Steroidobacteraceae bacterium
TTCAGTTTCTTGCCGGGCGCTTCGCTGGCCCATGCGCCGGGATAAACCTCGCGGACGACCGCGAGCATTTCTTCGGCGGCCTGCATGGAATCGAAGTAGCCCATGTGCAGGCGGAATCGCTCGCGGCCATCTTCGAGGCGGCGGCTGACGAAGAATGAAAATTGAGCGAGGGTCGGATCTTTGGGCTGCGACAACGCCATGGGCGTGGTCGACGACGTCAGATTAATTACAAAGCCGCCCGTCGCGGCTCCGCCGGTGGGCCGCGTCAGCTTGCTGACGACGTAGTCTGGCTTGGCACTCATGTTTAAAACGTTCCCCGAAAGATCGAGACCGAACCGCCTCCCTTCCCGAAAGCGATCGTTATTTCCACTCACTTTGGAGTGTGCGAACCAGGGGATATACGGTCAATCGGCGAACTGAGCACGCTGTCGCAGTTCGCAGACCTAAATATTCAATCCCTTAGTGAAAATTCGACATAACGGTGTGGGATTCCATGCTGCAAAGCGTTATCGAGCGGCATCAGTTGGGCAGGCGGTTCCAGTACCGTCCAGCCGAGAAAAACCGGTCCGCGTAGAACTCGTCGTCGAGTGAGTTGATGGTCACCGGCTTGCCGGCGCCCGGGGCATGCACGAACTGGTGTTCGCCGATGTAGATGCCGACGTGATTGACCTTGCCGCTGCCGATCTTGAAGAACACCAGGTCCCCGCGCTGAAGTTTGCGCGGCTTGATGCTCAGGGCTTCCTCGGCCTGGTCGCGCGAAGTACGCGGCACGGCGAGACCCAGCTGACGGTGCGCGTAGAACACCAGGCCGCTGCAGTCGAATCCATCGAGGGTCGCACCACCATAGCGATAGGGTGTGCCGCGCAGCCGAAGCGCGAAGTCTGCGAGCGCCTCGCCACGATTGCGCATGCCGGCGGCGCCGCCCTTGCCGTCCCATTCGCGCGTCGGCGCAGGCTGCGGACGCGGTTCAGGTGCAGAGGTGCAACCCGCCGCAAACAGCAGAAGCAGCAGAATGGGAACATTCCTCATGGCAGTGAAAATGAGGGATATCCCCTTAACCCGCCCTTAACCCGCCGCCCTTTCATCGCCGATCTCGGAACCGGGCCTGCGGGACTCGAGGATTTCCGAGAGCGCGGTGGCCGACATGGGCCGTGCCAGATAAAAGCCCTGGGCCGCCTCGCAGCCGCGCGAACGCAGGAATTCGAGCTGCCCGCCCGTTTCCACGCCTTCGGCCGTCACGCGTTTTCCGAGCGTATGCGCCATGGTGATGACCGATTCGACCAGTGCACCGGCCGAATCGTTCTGTGGGACTTCTTCCAGAAAGCTGCGATCCAGTTTTACCGTGTTGACCGGGTAACGCCGCAAATAGTTGAGCGACGAATATCCGGTGCCGAAATCGTCGAGCGCGAGTTTCACGCCCAGGCTGGCCAGCGCGCGCAGCGGTTCCTCGACCTCGGCATCGGCCAGCGCCGATTCCACGAACTCGAGCTCGAGGTTGGCGGGGGAAATGCCGTGCTGCTGAAGCGCGCCCCGGACCACCGCTGCGAAATTGCTGTCCTTGAGCTGCTGCACCGAGACGTTCACCGAGAACATGCGTGGCGCGATGCCGGCGCGCGCCCATTCGGCGTACTGCGAACAGGCTGAATCGAGCACGAACCCGCCGATGTCGGTGATGAGCCCGGAATGTTCGGCCGCGGGAATGAATTCTCCGGGCAGCTTGATGCCGTCATACCGGGTCTGCCAGCGCAGCAACGCTTCGACACCACACAGGCGATTGTCGGCGAGCGTGAATTGCGGCTGGTAGAACAGGGACAGCTCGCGCCGGCGCAGTGCGCGATGCAGCCCGCTGTCGGTGAAGCTCGCGCGCCTCTGCACCATGTCGCGCTCGAAGAAGATGGCGCGCCCACGACCCTGCGCCTTGGCGCGATACATGGCGAGATCGGCCTGCCGGATCACGTCCTCGAGATCCACGCCGTCATCGGGAAACAGGGTGACACCAACGCTTGCGCGCATCTGGTAGTCGCGTCCGCCGAGACTGGCCGGCAGCGCCAGTGAGCGGATCACGCGGTCGGCGATCTGGCGTGCGGTCTCCGCGTCACCGACATTTCGCAACAGCACCGTGAATTCATCGCCGCCGAGGCGCGCCACCGTGTCGCCCTCTTTCGTGCATGCCTTGAGGCGATGCGCGACGATCGACAGCAACTGATCGCCCGCGCTGTGGCCCAGCGTGTCGTTGACGCGCTTGAAGTGATCGAGATCCACGTACATGAGCGCGCCGCGCGAGAGGCCGGTGGCCGCGGCGGCCAACTCCTGCGCGAGCCGGTCGCGAAACAACGCGCGGTTCGGAAGCTGGGTGAGCGGATCGTAGTGCGCCTGCCGATAGAGCCGCTCGTCGCGCGCGCTGTTCGAGAGAGCCGCGCGCAGACGCTCGGCGAATGCGGCGCCGTAGTCGGCCACCGCCGGATCGCGCGATGGTTCTCCGTGATACCCAACGACAAGCAGAGCGCTCAGTCGCTCTTCGTCGACCACCGGCCAGAGCCAGAAGAACTCCGCACCGACGTCACGCATCGACAAGAGGAATGCGTGGCGGGATTCTTCGACGCGCGCAATGGTGAGGCCTTCGGGCGACTCGCGCACCGTGGCTATCATCGCGGAGTCGAAGGTCACGCGCTGCACCGGCAATTCGTCGGCGCCGAGCGCCGACATGAACAGGCGGCCGTGTGCGTGCGCGGTGGGATCGAGCAGGATCACGCCCACGCACTGGGCCCGTGTCAATTCACGAAACTTGGGCAGCACCGTGTCGAGCGCGCGATCGATCTCGCTGGCGGCGAGCAATGCGCGGTCCACTTCACCCAGCACCTCGAAGGCACGCCAGTCGCGCTGCAGGGAGAGGCTGGTGGCATTGAACTCCCGCTCGAGCGAGATGAATTCATCGACGGTACTGCGCGGCAGGGTTTCGAAGCGGCGTTCGCGCAATCGGGTGAGCCCGCGCTGCAGCGCGCGCAACGGCGGCAGGTAGCGTTCGCTGACGATGGCCGCAACCGCGAAGGCCACGACGACGGTGAGCACCAGCAGACCAAGCGCCGTGGGAACCAGCCCCGCAGCCGTCATGCCGAAGGCCGCCTCGGGTGCAAACACCACGATGGTGTCAGCGGTGTTCGGATTGCCGGGAATGATCGGCGGCAGGTACGTCAATGCGCCGCGCCACTCGCGGCCCGCCGCGAACCAGGCGAGGATCGCCGTGCCTCCGGGCGCGTCGACGGCATTCGGCGCGCGGCGTCCAAAAAGTTGCACGAGTTCTTCGGGCACCGGGCTGCTGCGATAACGCGCCGCGCCCGAACCATCGAGCACCACGAGAAAACGCCCGTCGAGACCGCTGGCGAAATCTTCCGGCACGACTCGCTCGCTGAACATCAGCGACGACGCCTTGTCGCGAGAGAGAGCGGAGAGTTCCTGGTTCTGCAGCCGCGCATGCCGTTCCTCGGCTTCGAACCAGCGCGACAACATGGCGATGCTGACGGGAATGAGCATCGCGAGCGTAATGATCAGCCACAGGCGGCGTGTGAGACCGCTGCGCAAGATCGAGTTGTATGGATTGCCGCTCATCCACTTCCCATGGGCCGGCGTTGCGCATCTGCAACGCAAACCAGGCATTCTTGATATCGCTGCGACTTTACGGAATGTGGAGCCGCGCAAATGCGCGCCGCGTCACGAATGCGGTTGCACCGTATTCAGGCAGGCTTCTTCTTGGGCGATTGTGGCGCGAGGGATTGCGCCGAGCGGATCTCCGCAAGCTGGCGGATGGCCCCGTAGGTGTAGCGATACGTGCCGCGCGCACCACGCCGCGATGCACCGAGCATCGCCCGGGCCACGGTCTCCGCAGGGATGGCACGCAGGGATTCACGCGCGCCCGTGAGAAGCGGGTTGATGAGCGGAGCGAAGATGCCGCCAGCGATCTCCAGCGGCCGCATCGTCGTGCGCGGACCCAACAGCAGACTCGGCTGCAGGATGTCGACCGAGGCGAACCCGAGGTCGGTCACCGCCTCTTCCATCTCGCCCTTGGTGCGCAGGTAGAACTTCTTCGACGTC
>DASQJS010000422.1:0-5397 GCA_035630995.1 Steroidobacteraceae bacterium
CTGCTTCCTACGACGTGCCCTTCCATCATCTGCCGGTCACGGCCACAACGAAGGACGCGCAGGAGCGCAAAATCATGGCGCTGATCGAGGAGGAGCAGATCGATTGCGTCGTGCTCGCGCGCTACATGCAGGTGCTGTCGCCCGATCTCTGCACCGGGCTGTCGGGACGCGCCATCAACATCCATCACTCGTTTCTGCCGAGTTTCAAGGGTGCGCGTCCATACCACCAGGCCTACGAGCGCGGCGTGAAGATCATCGGTGCCACCGCGCACTACGTCACGGCGGATCTCGATGAAGGGCCGATCATCGAGCAGGCGGTCGAACGCGTAGGTCATGAGCACACGCCCGAACGTTTCCAGGAAATCGGCCGCGACCTCGAAGCCATCGTGCTGGCGCGCGCGGTCCGCTGGCATGCGGAACGCAGAATCCTGCTCGATGGCCAGCGCAGCGTCATCCTGAGCTGAGGCCTGCCTCCGTGGCAGGTTGTTAGGGCGCTGGCGGCTGCGTGATGGCGGTCAATACCTGCGTCGCCGCCTGCTCGATCAACGGTGACACCAGGTCTTCGCCGTTCTGCGTGGCTTTGGCAACTGCCGACGACGCTGCTACTGGCGTCGCATTGCCAGGCTGCATCAGTTTGAATTCCAGCGTGATCGTGTCGCCTTTCCTGATGTTCGACTTCGCGGCACCGCCGAGTGCTTCCATGGCTTCGTCCTGCGCGGACTTCGCCGCGGCATTCGTGGCGACGGTGGCCACGGCCTGGGTTGCCATGATTGCGCTGTAGCTTCCGCCCATGCCAGTCATGGCCGTCCCGACCTGCGCCAGCGGTGCAGCGGCTCCCAACAGCTTGCTGAAGCCGCCACCTTTCTTCTGCGTGACCGAGCTGTACAACACGTAGGCGCAGCCGAGTTCGGCCGTCTCGGCGTCGATCTGGATCGGAATGCGGGCGGTGAGTGGCACGAGCTCCGTGGCCGGCCCGCCCAGGTAGGCGGTCAGTGTCGCGCGCACCGGCTCGGCGACATCGGCTCCCGAGGTCCCCTGGCCGAGCTGCGCCCTGGGCAGCACGAGGCAGATCTTCGACTTTGTCGCGGCGAAGCTGGTTGCCGACAGCGCGAGCGCCACGGCAGACGAGATGGCAAGAAGAAGGGCTTTGTTGTGAGTCATGTTGGCTTCTCCGGTACGCGTTCCTGTCTTTTGAGCGGATTCGGCGAAGGCTGCAGATCACCGGAAATCGAAAATGAGCCGGTGCCCGCGTATGCTCGGGCAACCTCGAACTTCAGGCTGCCGTCTCAATGATTCGCGAGCGATCGCTGGCGTGGGTGCTCTTGCTCGCACTTCCCCTGACGCTGGGCGCCTGCGCACAGTTGCAACCGCGTGGTGAATTGCCGATGGAACTCGCAACGCCGATCGCGACCGAAAGCGGCGCACCGCTCGACCGCGCTTTCATGCCGCACGAAGCCGCTCACGCTGGCCAGTCGGCATTCCGGTTGCTGATCGACGGTACCGAGGCCTTCGTCGTGCGCATGCAAAGCGCGCGCATGGCCGTGCGCAGCCTCGACGTCCAGACCTACATCTGGCACGCGGATCTCACCGGCAGGTTCCTCGCCCATCAGCTGCTCGACTCGGCGGATCGCGGCGTGCGCGTGCGCCTGCTGCTGGATGACATGGATGCACGCGCAAAGAACGCGCACTTCGCCGCTTTGGCCGCGCATCCGAACATCGAAGTGCGCGTCTTCAATCCCTTCGCCTCGCGCAACGGCACGCTGAGCCTGGTCAGCGAAGGTGCGCGGAACTTCAAGCGCATCAACCGGCGCATGCATAACAAGACCTGGATCGCCGACAACCGGCTGGCCATCGTCGGCGGCCGGAATCTCGGTGACGAATATTTCGGCGCGAGCGATGAAGTGAATTTCGTCGACCTCGATTTCGGAATGGTCGGGCCGGTCGTCCGTGACGCTTCGGCATCGTTCGATCGTTACTGGAACTCGCCGTCGGCCTATCCGCTGGAACTGCTCGATCCCGACGCAGTCGATGCCAAAATCCTGGGCAAGCTGCGCGACCGCCTGGCCGCGTTTGCACGCGAGTCCGCCGGCGGCCGCTATGCGGTGGCGCTGCGCGAGGACGCCGCCATCCAGCGCCTGCTCGCCGGCAACTGGCCCATGGAATGGTCGGGCAACTACCGGTTCATCGCCGACGATCCATTGAAGATATCGATGAAGAAACGCGACGCGCATCGCGCGGCGGTGAGCGCCGTGCTGCTGCCGGCGATGCGTGACGCGCGTTCGGCGCTCGACGTGATTTCTCCGTATTTCGTTCCGGGCGACAAGGGCAGCACGGGGCTCGTGAACACCGCGCGCGCCGGCAGCCAGGTGCGCATCCTCACGAATTCGCTCGCCGCCAACGATGTCGCGGCGGTTCACGGCGGCTACTCCCGTTACCGGAACAAGTTGCTCAAGGGCGGTGTGTTGCTGTGGGAGCTGAAGCCTTTCGCGATAAGCGAGCAGGACAAGAGCCTGTTCGGTTCCTCGGGCGCAAGCCTGCACACCAAGGCGCTATCCATCGATCAGAAGACCTTGTTCGTGGGCAGCTACAACCTCGATCCGCGCTCGACCTGGCTCAACTGCGAACAGGGCGTGCTCGTCGAAAGCCCCGCGCTGGTCACGCAGTTTCGGGCGATTTTCGAGGCGCAGACCGCGGGCACGCACGCGTGGCGAGTCACGCGCGAAGGGGGCGAGCTCCATTGGGCGGATGACAAAGGCGTGACGGACAAGGAGCCCCAAACAACTTTCGCCCAGCGAATGCAGGCCTGGTTCGCGCGCGTGCTTCGCATCGACGCACAACTTTGAGTTAGTACAGCCCCTGGCGGCGCCCGTGGGACCAAGGTCTCATTTCGGGGCGGGTCGGCGTGGTTCGATATTGGCGACCCGAGTGGCTTTCAAACTACCGCGGTGGATGGCTGCGCCCCTATGTGGTCGCGCGGGAGAAGGCATGAGCGACGACACGATCAAGGAGGCCGGGACCATCCAGGTGATGCTGCAGCGGCTGAATGAATTTCGCCTGCCGAAGGCGCTCGACCTGAAGAAGAAGGTCGATCGTGGGGAAAAACTGGACAGCAGCGACATCGAATTCCTGCAGACAGTGTTGGCGGACGCCACCGGCGCGCAAAGCCTGGTCGCGAAGCATCCGGAACTCAAGCCGCTGGTCGGAAAGCTGATGGGTCTTTACAGCGAGATCACCACCAGGGGTCTCGAAAACGAACAGACGAAAGGTTGAAGTCATGGCAAAGAAAGATGACCCGCTCGGCCGCAAGGACTACGAAGAGCAACTCAGGAAATTGCACGTCGAGCTCGTCAAGGCGCAGGCCTGGATTAAACACAAGGGTCTCAAGGTGTGCATCGTGTTCGAGGGCCGCGATGGCGCCGGCAAGGGCGGCACCATCAAGGCCATCACCGATCGCGTGAGTCCGCGCGTGTTCCGCGTGGTGGCGCTGACGGCGCCCACCGAGCGCGAAAAGAGCCAGATGTACGTGCAGCGCTACCTGCCGTACCTGCCCGCGGCGGGTGAGGTCGTGATCTTCGATCGCAGCTGGTACAACCGCGCGGGCGTCGAGCGCGTCATGGGGTTCTGCGACGAGGCCGACGTGAAGCGCTTCCTGCGCATCGTGCCGGCGGTCGAGCGCGCCATCATCGATTCGGGCGTGATCCTGCTCAAGTACTGGCTCGAGGTGAGTCCTGAAGAACAGACGCGCCGCCTCGAAGCGCGCATGCAGGATGGCCGAAAGCTCTGGAAGCTCTCACCGATGGATCTGAAGTCGTACAGCCGCTGGTACGACTACTCGCGCGCGCGCGACGAGATGTTCGTTGCGACCGATACCGGCCACGCTCCCTGGTACGTGGCGAACAGCAACGACAAGCGGCGCGTGCGTCTCAACATCATTTCGCACCTGCTCGAGCGGATTCCCTACAAGGAGTTGAAGCGGGAGAAGATAAAACTTCCGAAACGCCAGAAACGTGGCGGGTACCGCGACGCGAACTATCCGTTCAAATTCATCAAGGAGCGCTATTAGGGGCTCCGGGTCGAGCGCGGTGGGCTTACACCGCGGATCGGCGCGCGCCTATAGGTTGGAACACGGATAGGACCAAGGTCTCATTCCTGCGAGCTTTGCCGGACTCGATATTCACACCCGGTCCTCCCCAGGCACGCATGCCCAACAAAGAATCCTACGACGACCGCGTCATTCGACTGTTCCTGATGGCTGCGGCCATCTGGGGCGTCGTAGGCATGTCGATTGGCGTGCTCGCCGCCGCGCAATTGGCCTGGCCGGCACTCAACTTCGACGTTTCCTGGCTCACATTCAGCCGTATCCGCTCCAACCACACTTTCGGGGTCATCTTCGCGTTCGGCGGTTCCGCGCTGATGGGTACCTGCTATTACATCGTGCAGCGCACCGGGCACGTGCGGCTGGCCTTCGGCAAGCTCGCGATGTTCACGTTTTGGGGCTGGCAGGCGGGGTGTGTCCTCGCCATGGCCACGATGCCCTTCGGAATCACGCAGGCCAAGGAGTACGCCGAGCCCGAGTGGTTCATCGACCTGGCTATCGCCGTGGTGTGGGTGTCGTTCGCCGTGGTGTTCTTTGGCACGCTCGCGCGGCGCCGGATTGCGCACATATACGTCTCGAACTGGTACTTCGGCGCGCTGATCATCGCCGTGGCGCTGCTGCACATCGTCAACAATCTCGCGCTGCCGGTCTCGCTGACCAAGTCCTACCCTATCTACTCGGGCGCCGTGGATGCGATGGTGCAGTGGTGGTACGGTCACAACGCGGTCGCGTTTTTCCTCACGGCCGGCTTCCTCGGCATGATGTATTACTTCGTGCCGCGCCAGGCGCAGCAGCCGTTGTGGAGCTATCGCTTCTCCATCGTCAATTTCTGGGCGCTCATCTCCGTCTACATGTGGGCCGGCTCGCACCACCTGCTGTACACCGCGCTTCCGGACTGGGTGCAGTCGGTGGGCATGGTGTTCTCGCTGGTGCTGCTCATGCCGAGTGTCGGTTCGGCGGCCAACGGCCTGATGACGTTCAACGGTTCGTGGCACAAGGTCCGCATCGACCCCGCCGCCAAGTTCATGGTCATGGCGCTCGTCTTCTATGCCGCTTCGACGATCGAAGGCTCGATGATGGCGATCAAGTCGGTGAACTCGCTCACGCACTACACCGACTGGACCGTCGCGCACGTGCACTCGGGCGCCATCGGCTGGGTGGCCATGATCACCATGGGCTCTCTGTATGCGATGGCGCCGCGCGCGCTCGATCGTCCCGCCGTGCATTCGACGGCGGCCATGAACCTGCACTTCTGGCTGCACACCAGCGGACTCCTTCTCTATGTGGTGGCGATGTGGTCC
>DASQJS010000423.1:0-10323 GCA_035630995.1 Steroidobacteraceae bacterium
GGTGGGTATGTCGCTGCTCAAACATCGATCGCTGTGGCTCGCGGCGGTCAGCTTGCTCCTCAACCTGTTCCGGCGCCGCGCGCACAAGGAGAAGTGAAATCATGAAGACCAATCTCAAGCCGCAATCCGCACCTGAAGGCAACGCCTTCATTTCCGACCTGAGTGCGCTGCGCTCGCGCGCGCGCGAACAGATGATGAAGGGCGCGGTCACGCCCAGCTTTCCCGAGGCGGACCGCAAGGCCATCGTCGAACTGCTGAACACGGCTCTCGCCACGGAAATCGTCTGCGTGCTGCGTTACAAACGGCACTACTACTCGACCCATGGCATTCGGGCGAAGTTCGTCTCGGCCGAGTTCCTCGAGCACGCCAAAGAAGAACAGGCGCATGCCGACCAGATCGCCGAGCGCATCGTGCAGCTCGGCGAAGATCCCGATCTCAATCCCGCTACTCTGCTGTCTCGATCCCATTCGGAATACGATGAAGCCACGTCGCTGCGCCAGATGCTGGAGGCAGACCTCTTCGCCGAACGCATCGCCATCGAGAGTTACCGTGAAATGATCAATTTCATCGGGCCACGAGATCCCACTTCGCGCCGCATGCTCGAGTCCATCCTCGCCCAGGAAGAAGAACACGCCGAGGATCTCGTCGATCTGCTCGAGGACTTGCCGAAGGATTGACATGCATGATGCCGACGAACAACCCGGGCGGGAGCTCGAGGCGCTCGTTGCTGCGCGCACCGAAGAACTGTCCACTCTGTCTACCCACCTGCTGCGGCGGACGGAGTCGGAGCGGTCGGCGCTCGCCAAGGAACTGCACGACGAACTTGGTGGACTGATCACCGCCGCGAAAATGGACATGTCGTGGCTGTCTGCGCACCTGCGCAACTCCCTGGACGCGGAGAGCCGCGAAAAGCTGGACTCGGTGATGCAGATGCTCAACCAGGCGATGATGCTCAAGCGTCGCGTGGTCGAAGACCTGCGGCCATCCCTGCTCGATCACTTTGGCCTGGCGGTGGCGTTGCGCAGTCATTTCGATGAACATTGTGCGCGCGCCGGCATCGAGTGCGTGTCGACGCTGCCCGACGATGGCCTCGAGCTCGACGCGGTCACGCAACTCAGCCTCTTTCGCGTCGCCCAGGAGGCCCTGGTGAACATCATCTCGCGCGGCGGGGCCAAACATGTCGAGGTGGTCATCGAGGCCGAGGGCGAGGGCTACGTCATGGTCATCGGCGATGACGGCGCGCCTGCGGATACCAACCTTGCGCGCTCCATGCCGAGCGCGCGTCACCGTATGCAGTGGGCGGGCGGCAGTGTCGCCGTCGAGGCACGCGCGGAAGGGAATCAGATCAGGGTTTTCGTCCCGCGATCTGCTGCAGGATCGGCATGAGCTGATCGATTTCGCGCATCTTGTCGAGGAAGTGGTCGGCGCCGGCCGCCATGCAGCGCTCACGCACCGTCGGCAGGTCGTAGTTGGTCAGCACGATGATCCACACGTGATCCCCGTTACCTTTGTCGGGGTTTTGCGCCCGCGCGGAGCGGATCACCCCGATGCCGCTGCCCGGACGCAGCTCCACGTCGACCACGATGGCGTCGTAGGGCACGGTTTCGAGTTTCTGCACGGCCTCGGCTTCGGCTGAGGCCAGCCCCGTCACCTTGAATGCGGCGTACTGCGACAGCATGCTTTCCAGCCGGCTGCGCAGCAGGGGGGAATCTTCGACCAGCAGGATACGCAGCGGCTTGCCGGGCGCGCCGTTGGCGCGGACCGTGTCGCTCGAATTCTGGCGTTTCACGTCCGCCGTTGTTCCCGGAGCTGATTGCAATGAAGGGGGCATCGCCTCGTCCGTGGCGCTTGCGCCAAAGTGAATCGGTCGTCTATCTACTGGACGAGGTTATTCCGCAGCGCATAGGTGGTGATGTCAGCATTACTCTTCATCGACATCTTCTCGAGGATACGGCTGCGGTAGGTGCTCACCGTCTTGACACTGAGGAATAGCCGATTCGCGATCTCGGACACCGACTCGCCCTGCGCCAGTTTGCAGAAAATCTGGAATTCGCGTTCGGACAGGATGCTGTGCAGCGGGGCATTCGGGTCACCGCGTACGCCGGCGACCAGCAGGTCTGCCAGCTCGGGTCCGACATAACGTCCGCCGCGGGCGACGGTGCGAATGGCGCGGAACAGTTCGGATTCCTCCGTGCCCTTGCCGACGAATCCACTGGCTCCACCACGCAGCACGTTGAGTCCGTATTGCGCTTCCGGGAACGCCGAGAGGATGAGCACGCCGACGGATTCGTAATGAGCCTTGGCGTGTTTGAGCACGTCCAGGCCGGAAACGTCCGGCAGGGACAGGTCGAGCAGCAGCACATCGATGGTGTGCGCCCGGAGCTGTTCCATGGCCTCTCGGCCAGAACTCGCTTCGGTCACGACCGCCAGATCCGGCTGACCGTTAATCAGGGTTTTAAGGCCGGCGCGAACAACCTGGTGGTCGTCCACAATCATGACTCTGGTGCGATTCATGGGCCGGGAAGTCTCCACAACTTGTTGAGTTATTTCGTGCATGGCCGGAGTCTACATTCGTGAGGTTCAGCGCCTGTCCGGCAGACGGGCGGTACCTCAGTCAGAAGTATCCTACACGCCCGACGAAGCTGCGCCGTGTTCGAATCTCTCGGCAGCCCTCGACCAGTCGATGACGTTCCAGAATGCTTCGATGAATTCCGGCCGGCGATTCTGATATTTCAGATAGTAAGCGTGTTCCCAGACGTCGAGGATGAGGATCGCGGTCGCATCGCTGCCTTGCAGCACTTCGTGATCCTTGAGATCCACGATCGCAAGTTTCCGCGACGCATGATCGAGCGACAGTGCCACCCAGCCGCTCGCGAAGTGCTTCGCGGCCGCGTCGCTGAATTTCTTGCGGAATGAATCCACGGTGCCGAAGTCCTGCTCCAGTGCCTGCCCCAGAGCTCCGCGCGGCGCGGGTGAAGGCGCGGGCGCAAGCGATTTCCAGAACAGATCATGATTGAGATGGCCGCCACCGTTGTTCTTCACGGCGGTGCGAATCGCCTCGGGTAGTTTGGCGGTGTCGCGCAGCAGTTGTGCGAGCGTGAGGTTCTGCAGTTCCGGTTCCTTCGACAGCGCTTCGTTGAGCTTCTTCACGTACGTGGCGTGGTGTTCGCGATGATGAATGCGCAATGTCGCGGCGTCGATGTGCGGCTCGAGCGCGTCGTAGGCGTAGGGCAGGTCGGGCAGCGCGAACGGATAGGTCTGACGGGAAACCTTGGCGAGCACGGGCGTCTCCTCGATGGAAAGCGACTGCGGCGAGCATGCGCGCGTGACGCGGCGACGCGAATCATCGCAAAACCAGGGGCGAGGTAAGACTCCTCCGATACCCGGCCACCGACGGAGAGAACCGACAGGCATGGGAGGTCATGCCTGAGTGTGGTGCATTTGCGCAACGCCTAACTTCACCGCCGTTCAAATCAACCCAAGGATCAATCATGAATCTCAAAATCGCCGCGGCACTTGCCGCATTGTCAGTAGCGACGGTGCCCGCTGCCCTTGCCGATGAAAATGCCGGTTTGTATCTCGGTGGTGGCGTTGGCTCGTTCAACGTCGGTATCGACAACCCGGACCAGGTCAACGACGCGGTCGGTGCATGGGATGAGGATGACAACGCGTACAAGCTCTTCGCGGGCTATCGCCTCAACAAGTTCCTGGCGTTCGAGCTCGACTACATCAACCTCGGTGAGCCATCGGGCGCCGTGGTGCCGGGATTCAACGTGGATCTGGCGGTAGATGGCTTCGCGCCGTTCGTCGTCGGCACGATTCCGCTCGGCAACTGGTTCGAAGTCTACGGGCGTCTCGGCTATTACTTCTACGACGCCAACATCAGCGTCGAAGACGAGATCAACGGCAACGCCGAATTCGACGAAGAGTCCGAGGACCTGGTCTACGGCGCCGGCATCGGCGCGAACATCGGTGAGCGATTCAACGCGCGCTTCGAGTACGAAAGGTACGATCTCGAAGGGACCGATGATGCCGATGCGTTGTGGCTGACCGCCGCCTGGAAGTTCTGATAGAAAATTGCCGTCTTTTTGCGGCAACAAACACCGGGCCGCCCTCGCAGGAGGCGGCCCGGTTTCATGTGGTGACGCGTTTGTCGCGTATTGCGTCAAGCAGCAATTCGTAGTCGCCGCTCTTCGGTATATAAGCGTCAGCCCCGGCGGCCAGGGTGTGACGAATCATCTCGGGGTGCGAGTGCCCGGAGAAAACCACGATCGTGATCTTGCTGCCATTGCGGCGCACGCTGCGCAGCAGGTCGATGCTCGAGCGGCCCTGCAGCTCCAGGTCGAGCACGAGAACGTCGGCCTTGTTCTCCGCGGTACTGGCGATCACCGATTCCACATCGGCCGCCGTGCCCACGCATTTCAGGTCGGGCTCGGCGGACACGAGCGTGACCAACAAGGAGCGCAGGTCCTCGTTGTCTTCGGCGATCAGAACTCGGAGCGGTGGCACGGTCATGACGCGTGAAGAATACCTGCGGATGCCGGCGGGGCGCGCATTGTCGCAGCCCGACGACCCCGTGTTCAATCGCGTCGGTGGTTTTCGACCCGTTCCCGTTCGAGGATCCAGTTCAGCAGGGGGTCCTGGACCTCTTGCTCGCAGCGCAGCGTGTCGATGACAGCGCGTAACTCGCGCAGGCGGTCGAGTTTGTGCCGTGGCGAGCCGTCCGGTGCCTCGTGCCAGGCGAGGTGGTTGCCGGGCGAAAATCGCCCCAGGCAGGCGGTCAATGAATTTGCCATTTCCAGAAGGCTCCGCATCGTTCCCTGATGGCTTGCAGTCTCGCAAACCTGCCAATCGAGGGAATCTGCGCGATTGCTGATTGTGGCGTAGGACGTTACCGCAGTGCGCCATCGACACACGAAATTCCGGGTCTAATGAGCTGCCCCACACGGAGGAATTCCCATGCCGAAGCAGAAGATCAAGGGCGAAGGCGACTACGCAGCCACGCGGCGCTACCGCAAGCGCACCGACGAGTACCTCAACAACAACGACGTGGAGAAGGCCGCGGTTCGCGCCGCGCCAACTTCGGCGCGTGAGGCCGAAGACATGCAAGCCGCCGAGGCGGCCGGCAAGCGTCGCGCGAAAGGTGAGGACCCGGCATTGCGGCGGCGGTCGGCGCCACGCGTCGAGCCGTCGACTCGCGGCAAGACCTCGCGGCACTAGTTAGTGCGGGGCGACCGGCCGAAGCCTTCTCAGCCGAAAAACCTGCGCAGCGCCTGGTAGGTGGCGTCGGGAGCTTCCTCAGCCACCATGTGGCCGCTTTCGACCTCTTCACCGCGAACGTCGCTGGCCCAGTCTTTCCAGATGCCGACGGGGTCATACCATTTCGGTAACACACCGCGGTTGCCCCAGAGCACCAGCGTGGGGCACTCGATCTTGCGTGTGCCGCGGTCCGCCTGGTCCTGCTGGAAGTCCACGCTCACCGCGGCGCGATAGTCTTCGCACATCGCGTGGATTGCCGCCGGGTCGCGCGCGTTCTGAAGGAAATCTTCGTAGGCCTCGAAATCCGAAGAGGCCTGTCCGTGACGGAACAGAAACGCGACGGGGTCCGCGCTGATCATGCGTTCCGGGAGGGGGTGCGCCTGCGCGAGAAAGAACCAGTGCCAATAGCCCATGCCGAAGCGCCAGTCGGCGCGGCGCAGGGTGTCGCCCGTCGGCACGATGTCGAGCACCGCGAGTTTGCTCACGGATGCCGGCGAGTCGAGGGCGAGGCGGTAGGCACAGCGTCCGCCACGATCGTGGCCGGCCACGAAGAATCTCTCGAATCCGAGCTTCTTCATGACCTCGAGCTGATCGCGCGCCATGGCCCGCTTTGAGTAAGTTTCGTGGTTGGCGCTGGAGGCGGGCTTGCTGCTGCCACCGTAGCCGCGCAGGTCGGGACAAACGACGGTGTAGTTCTCGGCGAGGCGTGGAGCCACCTTCGACCACATGGCGTGAGTCTGGGGAAATCCGTGCAGGAGCAGGAGAGGTGGTCCCGAACCGCCGTGGCGCAGGCGGATGGTGACTTCGTCGGTCTCGACTGTTGTTAGCGTAAATCCATCGAACACGACACCACCTTAAAAAGCCTTACCGCGTGGCGATGACCTGGAAGCGCCGGGCGACGCGTTCCCCTTCGTCATCCACCACGGTCAGTATGTGCTCGCCGGGTTCGATGTCCAACGACTGCTGGTGAAAAGTGTGCGTTTCCCCAAGGTATTGGCCATCGAGATGCCAAAAGACCGTGGCCTCGCGACGGCGGGAAATGGCCTCGAAGACGGTGCGTCCACGCTGTCCATCGAGCTCCTCAGGGATCAGCACCATTGAATTCGGATCGGGATATAGCAGCGCGAGCGCGGGACGGCCACCGGGGCGCGTGGCGCTGCAGTCCGCGCGCAACGCCGGCAACGGCCGATATTCGGCGTGCACTCGACGAAAGTAGAACTCCTGCGCGGGCGGCAAAACGAACCAGTTCGCCTGCATCATCCGGCCGGGGGATTCGCAATCGCTGTCGACACGTTGTTTGCCATCGGCGCCGAGATTGACGCGCAGGTTGTGAGGGCTCAACAAATCAAAATGACTGTTGGCCGGGACCCAGGTGCGGGCGGCAGCGCAGGCGCCGGTCGCAAGATACCCGTCGTTCTCACAGGTATCGATACGCCGCAGCGCGTAAGTGGGCATCTCGAACCACGGGCTCGCGGGCAGCGAGTTGAACAGCGAAAACATGAGTGGCGCGGCCATCGCCGAGCCCGTGAGTCCCGGACGGCCTTCACCGCTGGCGTTGCCCACCCACACGGCTACCGTGTGACGGCTGGAGTTGCCGATCGCCCAGCCGTCGCGCAGGCCCCAGCTCGTTCCGGTCTTCCAGGCAATACTGCGGCTGGAAGCGAAGTTGCGCCAGTGGCCTTCCTCTCCGGGCCGCGGCACCTCTAACAAGGTGTCGAGCGTGAGCCAGGCGGCGCCGGTTCCGATGGCGACGCCGCTTCGGGTGCGTGCGGGCGCGCCGCGCAGGACCGTGAGTTCGCGAAAGTGCGGCGCCGGGTCCGCCTCGCCGGCGCGTGCGAGTCCGGCCAGGCTGGCGTACAGGGCTGACACATCCCAGAGATTCCCTTCCGCGCCGCCAAGAACGAGCGTGAGCCCGTAGTCATCGCTCGGGCGGGTGAGCGTGCTCATGCCCGCGGCCCGCAGAAGGTCGGCGAAACGCGCCACGCCGTAGGTCTTGAGCATGCGGACCGCGGGCACATTGAGCGAATGCGCGAGCGCCTCATCGGCCGGCACCGCGCCGCGATACTGGCGATCGAAGTTCTCGGGCGCGAACCCGTCGTAGTGAGTGGGAACGTCGGGCAGGAGCATGTGCGGGGTGAGGGCGCCATCCTCGAGCATGGCGGCGTACAGCAGCGGCTTGAGGATGCTGCCGGTACTGCGCGGCCGGCGGATCACATCCACTGCGTGACCGCGCAACGGGTCGTTCGCCTCGCTGGAATTGCCGACATAGGCCAGCACTTCGAAGGTCGTGTTGTCGACGATCAGCGCCGCGGCGTTGTACACGTTCTGGCGCGCGAGCAGGGTCGAGTGCTCACGCGTGAGTTGAGTGGCGTTGCGTTGCAGCCGCGCGTCGAGCGTGGTCACGATGCGGTGGCGGGCGGGATTCTGCGCGCGCAGCGTGTCGAGCAGGTGCGGTGCGAGGTCGGGCAGGTCGTGCGGCTCGGCCGTGAGCGGCTCGCTCACCGCCAGTTCGAGGTCGAGCGCGGTCAGGTCGCCGGCCTCGTGCAGCCGCCGCAGCAGAAAGTCACGCTTTTCCCGCAGGCGCTCGCGGTTGCGCGCCAGGTGCACGAGCGCGGGGTTGTTAGGCAGAACCGCCAGCGTTGCCACCTCGGCCCACGAAAGCGTTTCGGGATCGCGGCCGAAATAACGCCAGGCGGCCGCTTCGAGGCCCACGACATTGCCGCCAAACGGCGCATGTCCGGCGTACAGCGCGAGGATCTCGTCTTTGCCGAAGGACGCCTCGATGCGTAACGCGAGCAGTGCTTCCGCGGCCTTGTTGGCGAGACTCCGTTTTTTGCCGTCGCGCGACAGGCGCGCGAGCTGCATGGTGATCGTGCTGCCGCCGCTCACCACGCGGCCGGCCTCGAGGTTCAGGCGCAGGGCGCGGGCGATTGCCAGGCCGTCGACGCCGGAGTGCTGCTCGAAGCGTTTGTCTTCGAATACCAGCAGCGCCCGGCGGAATTTCCGTGGCACGGTGGCCTGCGGTGGAAAACGCCACTGCCCGTCGCTGGCAATGCGGGCACTCAGCAAAGTGCCGTCGCGCGCTTCGAGCACGTAGGACTCGGGCGCGTCGAACAGCGCGGCAGGGAGCATCGCCCAGAAGCCGATGGCCGCCGCGCATGCGCACAGCACCACCGCCGCGAGTACACGGCGGTGGCGGAGCGGGCGCGCCCGGCTCAACGCTGCGGTGAAATCACTTCGACCCATTGGCCCTTGACCCTCGCGTGTTGCGTGGCTTCGTACATCGCCTCGACACCGGCACCCGGTAGATAGAATTTGCCGAGATAGGCGGCATTGAGCCGCGTCTCGAAGAAGATCGACTCGCCGGGTCCCAGGCTGAAGAAGCGCTGCACACGGTCGTCGCGGATATCCACGTATTCCGCGGTGCGCAGCGCCTGGTTGCGCCATTCCGCCGGAACCCACCAGAACTTCCCGAGCGGCTGCTTCTCCGTGCTGCGCTCACCCTGCGTGTCGACGCCCTCGAGGCGGTCATTGCGAATCTCCCAGCCCGCGGGCACGAGCTGCGAGAGCGCGAGATTGTCGAGCTGGCGTTTGCTGACGTTCCTGACCGTGAGTTGCGCGATGAGGTCGCTGCCCTGGGCGACGCGGTGCACGTCGAGCGGCTTGCCGTCGGCGTCGCTATAACTCACGGCCAGGTTGATGCCGTTGGCGGAGGCGTCTTCCTCACCGCTGCGCGGGATCGCACGCACCGCAACCGTGGCGTACAGCTTGCGTTCCGAGGTGTTGGTGAGCGTCAATGGAGTGCCAGTCGGCGGCGGCGGCGGTAGTTTGATGTTGGCGACTGGCGCATCACCCTTGACGGCCTGCTTGCGTGCGGCACCCGCCGCGTAGTCGAAGCTGAAGCCGGTGAATGGCTTCGTCCCGGTGTTCTGCGCCACGGCCACCAGCGCGAAAGCCACCGACTGCGTGCTGTACCAGCTGCCGTCCGAGAGCTGCGCGGCCACGTCCTCGAGCAGCGGCCCGGTCTCGGCGTCGCGGCCGAGGAGCGTCATTCCCATGAGCACGATGGCCCGGTCGCGCATCAGCGATCCAAAGGTGTAGGGATTGGCATCGGCGAACACGAAGGCCTGCACGCGATCCTTGTCGACCAGCGCTTTTGCTACCTCGGGCTTGCCGGCGAGCTTGTAGGTCGAGGCGAGCAACCAGCGTTCTGCGAGCGACAGCGAATCGACTTCGCGCATCCGGTTCATGGAGCCGATCTCGGGCGCGCCGGCGAGCGCCAGTGTGTACAGGCGATACGCCTGCGCGTAACGCTCGGCATGCACGAGGTCGGGCGCGTAACGGCCGGGTTCGTTCTGTCGCGGGTTCCACTGCTGCGCGGCATTCTTCTGATAGCGCAGCCACGAAGACTTCATGTCGCCGGGCAGCGAGTATCCCGATTTTTCGGCTTCCAGGAAGAAGTGGCCGGCGTACGTCGTTCCCCAGTTGTTGCGCCAGTCGTGATTGCCGTCCGTGTTCCACATGCCCGGCCAGTAGGCGAAGCCGCCATTCGGGTGCTGCAGGCTGCGCAGGCGTGCGAGTCCCGCGCGGATATTGTTCTCCACCTCGAGCCGGCGGTTCGGGTCGAGCCTGATCAGCGCCGGTAGATAGAGCTGCGGGAACACGCTGGAAGTCGTCTGCTCCAGGCACCCGTACGGATACCGGATGAGGTATTCCAGTCTTCCGTCGAGATTGATTGGCGGCAGCGCCGACACTTCCAGATTTGCCACCTGGGTTCCCGGCAGTCCGAAAGCCGCGAGGTCTCCCGTCCAGGACTGCCCGGGCGCCAGCGTCGCGCGCTGATAGCGCGAGGAGGTTACATTCGGCGCGCGCACTTCGAGCCACACGTCACTTTCCGCGCGATACCTGCCGCTGGTGGCGACCACGTGGATCTTGCCTTTGCCCAGCGCCGAGCCAGAGCGAAGCGTGAGGAACCCGAGCTTTTCTTCGGGACGCGTGAAAGCGATCTGCTGGGCGGCGCTGCCGACGGCGCTGAAACGCGCGTCGGTCTGCACCTCGAGTTTC
>DASQJS010000424.1:0-4890 GCA_035630995.1 Steroidobacteraceae bacterium
CGTCAGCAGCCTGCCGGAAGTCGCCGAGGTCATGCTGCGCCCGTTCGTCGCGGGCGATCCGATTGCCGCGGAAATCGGCAACATCGTGCGCGATGCATTCAATTTTCCGGCGCCGCTGGTGCCGGTGGCAGACGATGGCAAGCTGTCGGTGCTCGAGCTTTTCCACGGGCCCACCGCGGCCTTCAAGGATTTCGGCGCGCGGTTTCTCGCGGCCTCGCTCGCGCGCATCCGCCAGAGTGCGGTCAGCGCCAAGCCGCTCAACATTCTGGTCGCGACCTCGGGTGACACCGGCGGTGCGGTGGCGGCGGCGTTTCATCGCCGGCCCGGCGTCGTGGTTTCCGTGCTGTTCCCCAAGGGTCTCGTTTCGCCTACCCAGGAGCGCCAGCTCACCTGCTGGGGCGACAACGTGCTGTCGTACCGCGTCAACGGCAGTTTCGACGACTGCCAGCGGCTGGTGAAGCAGGCCTTCGTCGATGAAGAGCTCAGGAAACGCTTCGATCTGTCGAGCGCCAACAGCATCAATCTCGGACGCCTGCTGCCCCAGGCCGTTTATTACGCCGCCACCAGCCTCGCGGTGCATCGCGAACACGGCGTGGTGCCTAACTTCCTGATCCCGAGCGGCAATCTCGGCAACTCCGTTGCCTGCGTATGGGCACGCAAGCTGGGCTTGCCCATCGGCCGCATCGTCCTGGCGCACAACGCCAATCGCGCCGTGCCGGATTTCCTGGAAAGCGGCGAGTGGCGGCCCCGCGCCAGCGTTCCGACACTGGCGTCGGCCATGGACGTGGGCTCGCCTAGCAACATGGAAAGGCTGCGTGCACTGTTTCCGGACATCGGAGGTGTACGCGGTGCCGTGCGTGCGGAAAGCGTCAGCGACGATGAAATCCGGGCACGAATCGCCACCGATTTTCATCGATTCAAGGGTCAGTACGGGAAGCCCTGGTGCCCGCATACCGCCACCGCGGCGGAAGTCCATGCGCGGATGCCCATTTCCGAGCGTTCGAATGCGCGCTGGGTGCTGGTCTCGACCGCGCATCCGGCAAAATTTCGCGAAATCGTGGAGCCGCTCATAGGCCAGCGAATCGAAATTCCGGAAACCCTTGCTAAACTCTTCTCGCGTCCCGTGTCCTGCGCCGATCTCGAGCCCTCGCTCGCCGCGCTCACGGGTGCGCTGGGGAACAAGATTTGAATCCGCCTTTCGGACTCACACAGGTCGAGTTTATTCTGGTCGTCGTCGGCGCGATCGTCGTGGCGCTGCTCGGCCTGCTGGGCAGTCGCGCCTGGGTGGTTCGCCGTCGCGACGCGCGCCGCGTCGCACGTGTCACCGCCGGCGCGGCGGACTTTCTGCGCAATGTGCTCGTCCCCGATGGCAACGGCGGCGACTACCACCTCGATTTCGTGCTGCTGACCAGCCGCGGAATCGTCGTCATCGACATGCGTGACATCACCGGCAATGTGTTCGGCGGCGACCAGATGACCGCCTGGACGCTCATGAGCGGACCGAGCCGCACTACCTTCGTGAATCCGCAGGCCGGCCTCTACGACCGCATCGCCAGCGTGAAGGCCATCGCCACCGATACGCCGATCGAGGGCCGAATCGTCTTCACCAAGCACGCCAAGTTTCCGAAAGGCCTGCCGCGTTTCACGGTGATGCTCGAATCCGTCGCCTCGGAATTTCCCAAGCTGGGCGCCGCCGAACTGGAAATTGCCGTTTCGAAGTACCGTCCAGGCTGGGCCCGGCTCAAGGAAGCCGCCAAGCCCAGCCCGCACTTCAGGAACAACCCCATCGCGGTGGCTTAAGGCCTCGCTTCGAGGATCAGGTTCACTGCCGAGTGCATTGCCCGGCGGAATCGCTTGAATCCCGCACCGGTCACCACCGATCGCAGTCGCGCTTCGCCAGCCTGCGCACCCAAACCCATTCGGCCTTCCTGCGACAGCGAGCAGGGCGTACACAACAGCGTGGATGCGGCGTAGTACGCGCGCCCGAGGGGGTTGAGGTTCTCCTCGATGCGATCACCGGCGTATGGCTCGACGATCATCCAGGTGCCATTCGGCGCCAGCGTCTTCAACACGTGACGCGAAGCAGCGAGCGGGTCGCCCATGTCGTGCAGCGCATCGAACACCGTGACGAACTCGTATGAGTGGCCACGGTAGTTATCCGCCTTGCCGATCTCGAAGCTCACATTGGTAACTCCGGCTTCGCGCGCATGCCCGACGGCCGCTTCAATCGATTCGACGTGGTAGTCGAAGCCGGTGAAGTGCGAGTTGGGAAACGCCCTGGCCATGATCAGCGTCGAGTAACCCACACCGCAGCCCACATCGGCGACCCGGATGCCGGCCTTGAGTTTGGCTTCGACGCCATCGAGCGCGGGGATCCATTCCTGGACCAGGTGATTGAGATATCCCACTTTGTAGAACCGGGCGCAGCCGGGGAACATGTCGGGGTGATGTTCGTGCCAGCCGATGCCGTCTCCGGAGCGGAAGGCGTCCGTGAGGCGATCCACGATGCGGCCAGCGGCCAGCGCGGTCTGAAAGCCGCCGACGATGAACGCCGGACTCTCCTCCTGGGCGAATAACATCGCCTGTTCGGGGCTCAACTGGTAGCGGCCGCTGTCGGCCAGGTAATTCACGTAGCCGGACGCGGCATGGGCATTGAGCCATTCGCGTACGTAGCGCTCGTGCGTGCCGCTTTTGCTGGCAAGCTCGGAAGCGGTGAGCGCGCCACTCGTCGCGAGGGTGCGGTACAGCCCGAGGCGATCGCCGATGACCACCAGCGCGGCGAGCGAAGTGGCGCCGAAGTCGGTGATGGCGCGGCCCAGAAGGGCGTTGAGCACGTCTTCGTTGATGGAAGGCGAGTGGATGGCGGTTGATCGAGCTGCGTTCTGCATGATGTGTCTCCAGGTTGCGAGGGTGCGCATACTGAAGGCACCATGTCGCGGGAGACTTTGCTGCCCGACCGGACGTCTTGATCGCGCGGCCGCGGGCCGCAGCATGTTTGCCCGATCTGCCGCAGAATTTGCTCCGGAACACCTATGGACGCTCTATCCGCATTGCTGCGCGCCGTGAAACTCTCCGGCGCCCTGTTCTACAACTCGCGCTGCTCGGCGCCGTGGTGCCTGAACGCGCCGCCTTCGAGTGCGTTCCTGCCGTACGTCACGCCCGGGGCCACGCACATCATCGAGTTCCACTACATCAGCGAGGGCACGGCGTATGTGCGCGTGGGCGTGGAGACGACGCCGCTCGTCGCGGGCGACGTCGTGATGATTCCGCATGGCGACGCGCACGTCATGGGCGCAGGCGTCGGTGGCGTGGTGCTCGACGGGAACAAGGCGATGCCCGCGTTGATCGCCGGCGAACTGTTCCTCTCGCAATTCGGGGGTGGCGGCGAGAACACCGGCCTCGTGTGCGGATACCTGGCCTGCGACGGCGCGCTCATCAAGCCCGTTCTCGCCGGCCTGCCGCGCGCACTGCGCGTCAACATCCGCTCCGATCCTTCCGGCGAGTGGCTGGAGAAAACGCTGCGCCACGCGGTGGAGCAGGCCGCTGCCGGCGCGCCCGGCAGCGATGTGATCCTCGCGCACCTGGCCGAGGTGTTGTTCGCGGAAGTCCTGCGGCGCTATCTACTGAGCCTGCCAGAAGGGCGCACCGGCTGGCTCGCCGGCGCGGGAGATCCTGCGGTCGGGCGCGCGCTCGCCGTGCTGCACCGGCGCCCCGCCGATGACTGGACGCTGGACACACTGGCGAAAGAAGCGGGCGTTTCGCGCTCGGTACTCACGGAAAAGTTCACGCGTTTCCTCGGGCAGTCGCCGATGAGTTACCTCGCCGATTGGCGCCTGGAGCTCGGTGCGGAGGCGCTGCGCTCCACCAGCCGCAGCGTGCAGCGGATCGCCAATGATGTCGGTTACGAATCCGAGGCCGCGTTCAATCGCGCATTCAAGCGGCGATTCGACGCGCCACCGGCGCGTTATCGGCGCGCCGCGCGCGAGGTGGGACCAAAGTCCGATACGCGCCCCGCGCCCGCCATGAGAAGACAGGCGGGTGGTGCTTGAATCGAAACCGCAGGACAACACCGATGCCCCCCGCTGCGAAGCCTGCGGAGCCGTGCTGGTCGGCCGGTACTGCCATGAGTGCGGCCAGCAGCGCCTCGACCACAGGCTAACTACCCGGGATCTGGCCGCGGACTTCGCGCGGCGCGTGCTGAGGTTCGACAAGTCGTTCGTCGAGACCCTGTGGCGCGCGATCCGCATGCCCGGTCGCCTGGCCCACGACTACCTGGCCGGCCGCCGGCGCGGGATCCTCGATCCCATCGTCTATTTCGTCGGCACCGTCTTCATCCAGTTCCTGCTCGCCGTACTGGCGCACATGCTGGCCTATGCGTTCGGAGGCGACGTCATCTTCGACTCCCTGGGCACCGTCGGCGGAATGGTCGTGCTCAAGATCTGCGTGATCTTCTTCGCAGCCGGGGTGTGGCGCCTGCTGACGCGGGGTGACGAGTACTCCACGGCCGAAATCGCCGTCTTTGCCATCTACTGCTTCGGCACATTGGGACTGCTGTGGGCGGTGCTGCCATTGACCGAGCTGCTGTTGCGCGTGCCGCTCTCGGCCCATCGGGGCGTTACCGTGCTCGTCGTGCTGGCGATCGCAGCGGTATACCTCACGCTCGGGATTCGCGAATTCGCGCGGACGTCCTATGTGCTCGCTGCCGCAAGGGCCGTGTTCACGCTGGGACTGGCGTATGGGCTCATGGCCGCAACGCTCGGAATCGGCCGCTCGATCGACTTCATGGCGCCGTTGTTAGGGGCTCCGTGACTCCGCGGAAATCGCGAAGAAGTCGCGCGCGGTTCGCGTGGATTCCTTTGCGACCTGCCCGGGATCTTCGCCCCTCGCGGC
>DASQJS010000425.1:0-7427 GCA_035630995.1 Steroidobacteraceae bacterium
TACGTACTTTTTCGTGTCGGCTGCGTGCGACCTTATGGTGGTGGCGCAACAGCCATCATCATTCGCACCAGCTCGGCCAGCGACCCGGCTTCCATTTTCTGCATGACGTGCGCGCGGTGGATTTCCACCGTGCGCTGGCTAACACCCAGGTCTCCGGCCACCATCTTGTTTGCCTTTCCCTGCGTGACGAGATCGAGAACCTCGCGTTCGCGAGGACTAAGGGACGCAAGCCGTTCGCGAATCCGGTCCGTGTGGCGAAGCCGCGCGCGGTTTTCCGTGTCCCGAACCAGCGCGCGCTGCACGCGATCCAGCAATTCCTGATCGCGAAATGGTTTCTGCAGGAAGTCGAAGGCGCCGTGCTGCATGGCCTCGACCGCCATCGGAATGTCGCCATGGCCGGTGATGAAGATGACCGGCATGGTGACACCGCGCAGGTTCAGCTCATGCTGCATCTCGAGTCCGCTCATCCCCGGCATGCGCACGTCGAGCACCATGCAACCCGGCTGCGACGCGTCGTAGCTCGAAAGGAAATCCTGGGCGGACGCGCAGACTTCGGCGTGTACACCGGCGGATTTGAGGAGCATTCGCAGCGAGTCACGCACCGCATCGTCGTCGTCGACCACGAACACGGTCTGCGGCAGGTCTTTCATGATGGTGCCTCCTGATGGGCCGGAAGGACGAAGTAGAAGCATGCGCCTCGCGGCTGATTGGCGCGATACCCGAGACGGGCGTCGTGGGCCTTGATGATGGACCGGCTGATCGCAAGGCCCAGCCCGGTCCCCGACGCTTTGGTGGTGAAGAACGGTTCGAAAATCTTCTGTTCCGCTTCGCCGGCCAGGCCAGGCCCGAGATCGCTGACCGACACCTCGACGTCTCCCGTGTCAGTACAACGGGTCGCTATTCGCACTTCAAATGGCGCCCCGTCATGTTCGGGCGCCTGGGCTTCGAATGCGTTGTGCACCAGGTTCATGAGGACCTGCTGGATCTGCACGCCGTCCACCGTCACGTTCGGCAACGGCGACGCCAGGTCGAGCGCCAGCTTGCCGTCGTGCACGCGCGCATCGCTCGCCAGCAGCCCGTGAACCTCACGGATCAGCTCGTTGACGTCCTGCGTCTCGCGCCGCACGTCCTCGTTGCGTACCAGTGAACGAATGCGCCGGATGATTTCGCCGGCGCGCAGGGCCTGGCTCGCAATCTGTTCGAGCGCCCCGGCGATCTCGGGCAGGTCATGCGTTGGCAAGCGCAGGAACCGTACGCAGGCCTGGGCATAGTTGGCGATGGCCGCGAGCGGCTGATTGAGTTCATGGGAAATCCCCGCCGCCATTTCACCCATCGTCGCGAGGCGCGCGACGCTGTTCATGCGCTCGAGCGCCCGGTGCGCTTCGCTTTCGGCGCGCCGCTGGTCGGTGATGTCCTCACCGGAGAGCATGACACCGGTCGCGAAGTTGTCGGCATCGCGCAGCGCCACGCCGCGCCACGTGATGAAGCGATCTTCCCCATCAGACGAGCGAACGTGGTAATCGCACACCTGCGGTTCGTCATTTCCGCTCATCAGCAGGCTGCGAAACGCTGCGCGCGCGGTGCTGCGATCTTCCGGGGCCACGCAACTTTCGAGCCAGTTGCTGTCGACGATCGCCGCGTGCTCGCGCTTGAGCACGCGGATGGCGCGCTGATTGGCCAGCTGCACCAGCCCATTGCGATCCGTAGCCACCAGCATCACCTGGGCCAGGTCCAGGTAGAGCCGATTGACCTGGCGCTCCTTTTCGAGGGTCGCCAGCGCTTTCTGGCGCAACGAGGTGTCGTGCAAAAACCCCACGAATCGTGGCGGGGAGGTGTTCGGAATTCGGCCGACGCTCAGGAAGACCGAAAATTCGCTGCCATCCCGATGCTGTACCCGCACGTCGCGGCCACGGCCCAGCACGCGCGCCTCGCCGCCCGCCAGGTAACGTCTGAGGTGGTCGTCGTGTCCGATGCGATCCACCGCGGTCATCAGCATGCTGACATTGCGGCCGAGGGCGTCGGCGGCGCGGTAACCGAACATGACTTCGGCTGAGGCGTTGAATGCCTCGATGCGCCCGCGATCGTCCATGATCACGACGGCGTCGAGCGTAGCCTCCAGGAGTGCGAGAACTTCGGGTGTCGGCGCGGTCATGCCACGCAAAGATACTCCTTGCGCGGCGTGGGCTGTGAGCAGGTCGACTGGTTAGGCTCGGCTGCCGGCTTTCGCGGACATCAGCCTTGCATCGACTTCCGACTCGGCCGCGAGCCAGTCTTCCATCTCATGGCCCGGATCGAAGCCCCGCTGCTCGGCCCGGAAGAACGCGGCCTCGGCGATCAGCGCCGCGCGGCGTTCGGGGTCGACGAAGCGGGTGAGGGTTGGCCTGCTCTCGCCGGTGTCGGTGGTGACGGTCTTGCGGGACGTGCGTTTCCGCACGGTGGGGGTCGCCGGATTTTTCTCACGTGGCATCGCGAGCGCTCCTCGGGGTTTGTATGAATGCTTGCAGGAACAGGGACCTGCGCGATTGTCTCCATTGAGACAGCTCCAGGCGCGCAGTATTAACAGTGACGAGCACGAGTTTTTTTCATGTGTGCGACGTTGTGGCGGCTCTAACCACTTTCTTGGCCACTGCCAGTTTTCAGCCCGGCAGGATGGGCATGGACAGGATCTGGACGCCGCGCCCCGTGCGTGGCACGCGCGAAGCGAAATCGGCGGGTTTCACCACCAGGATGTCGGCGGTGACCGCATCCATGACGAACTCCGCCGTGTTGCCGATGAAAAAGCGCCTGAGGCCGGAACGCGACACGATCCCCATGGCAACGATGGCGCTGCGTTCGCGCTTGGCGGCGCCCGGAATGGCTTCGTTCGGGCGTCCTTCCACCAGGTGGCAGTGGCTGCGCTTCACATCGAATCCGTCGACCGCCCGCTCGAGCTTGCGTCGCGCCGCGCGTTCGAGATCGCGTTCCGCGGCCACGTCAATCATGAGTCCGTCGGGCATGGCCGGAACCACGGGTACCCCGGCGTGGAACACATGCAGCGCATGCAGCTCGCCACGCAGTGCATGCACCAGCTGCGCTCCGGCGCGCAGGATCTGGCGGTCGAGGTTGCTCGGCTTGGCGAACGCGTGTGAAGGATCCACGGCCGCGAGTACTCGCGGCCGGTGATAGAGGCGCCTGTTTTTCACCAGCAGGACCGGAATGGGGCAGAGGCGCAGCAGTTCCCAGTCGGTGTACGCGAGCAGCCAGCGCGCCGGATGCCGGCCGGTGCCGTGATGGTTTTCGACGACCAGCAGGTCGGCGGCGAGGCGTTGCGACTTGCGGATGATGGCTTCGAAGGGCGGATAGTCCCAGTCAGCGACGACATCGACGGCAATGCCGTGCTTGCGGATGCGCACGGCGAGTTTTTCGAGCTGCTCGCGTCGGGCGGTTTGCACCTCGCGCTGCCACGACGGCAGGTCGAACTCCCGACCCTGCATCGCCTCGGCATACAACGGCGTAGCGATGTCGTGAAACAACGTGAGCTGCGCGCCCAGCCCCTTGGCGATCTGCGCAGCCTTGTTCACCGCGGGCAGCACGCGCGCCGTGGGATTTTTGACAGCCACGAGTATTCGCCGGATCGGTCGCATGACGCGAGCGTCGCGCACGCGCAGCCACTACTGCATCGGGGAAATTACGGATACCGCTGTCGGTGAGCGCCTACTTGTCGCTTTTGTTCGCTGACTTCGCCGATTCCTCCAGAAATACGCGCAGTTCCGATGATTCGTCGACCAGCAGCTTCGCGGCCTGGCGCAGCCGGGCTGTCTGTTCGGATGAGATGGTGAACGCGGTCGGTACGAGGTCCAGGTACTTGCGCTCTGCCGGATCCTTGACCCGCTCGAACGAGAGTTCGACGAGGTCGACGTCGAATTTTTCGCAGTCAGGAATTGCCAGCGCCACATTGCAGCGGGTGTTGCGCACCTCGCTCTCCCAGTTCTTCACGCGCGCGCGCATCAGGTTCATGGTTTCGGAGCTGTAGCGGTTGAACGTGACGCTGACCACGGCGTCCATGACTTTCTTGATGCCAAGGGGAGTCGGCCGCTGCGCGTGGGTTTCGTCGAAGCCCGTGCGCGCGTCTACCACGATAAACAGCATGCGCCGTGCACGCGCAAAGCCGTTGCGGCGCAGCGCGTCGGTAACGGTGTCGCCCAGCGCCACCTCATCGAGGATGGCGCGCGCACCGAGGTTATCCGCGAAGGCGCCGTCGGCCAGGTGCAGGTATGGCAGGTGTTCGGAATCGAGGTAGGACAACAGTCGTTTGGCGCGCTCGCGGCGGTAGCGGTCTGATTCGGCGGCAGCGTCGGTCACACTCTCCGGCGGTACGTACCCGCATTGTCCGGCGAACGTCTGCATCACCAGCGGCGCGAAATAGATCGGCGTCGCGGCCGATGCGAACACGGCACGCGCGACCGGCACGCTCTTTGGATCCACGCAGATGCCGTTCAGCTGTTCGCGCGTGAACGCGAAGGGCTGCGCACGCACCAGGTCCGTCGCGGAGATGATGACCCGCGGTGAGCGCGTCATGATGTCGTAGACGGTGGCGCCGTTGAACAGCTCCTCGTCGAAGTACTCCACCTCGAGGTCGCTGCGGCTGACCAGCGGTTTGGCGAGCCGTGGCCAGCTCGTGGGTTTGAGCACTTTGTGCCAGAGGTCCTCTTCCGTGTCGTGGTCGAGGAACCTCGGCGCGTAGCTGTCGAAGGCTTCTTTTCCGAACAACGCGTAGTAGGCAGCCGTGAACGCGCCGCCGGATACCGCGGATATCAGGTCGATCTCATCGAGCAGTGAACGCTGCTCGCCGTCGGGCGTGGTGACCTTCACGTCACGCAGTGCTTCGAGCACGCCGAACGAGAACGCGGCGGCACGTTTGCCGCCGCCGGAGAACGTGACGACGACGAAAAGCTTATCGGTGTTGGATTCGACTCCTGGCGCGAGCACCGGGGCCGTCAAAGGAACGATTTGCTTCAGCGGTCGCTCGCGGGTGGGTGTGCTGCCGCAGGCAGCGAGGGCAAGCAGGGCTCCGGCCGCGATCGGCCAGGAAATCGATCTGGAGAAAATCATGCGGCGCAGTATACGGCGCGTCAGGCGCGATACATGTCAGCGCGCACGACCTCCATGAGATTGCCCTCGCGTCCCGCCTCGACGAAGCCCGACTGGCGATAGAGCCCGTGCGCATCGCGCGTGGCGAGCATGACGCGGCGTGCGACCGTGATCGCGGGATGCGCCATGACTTCACGCATCATGCGTTTACCAAGCCCGTGGCCGCGGTGCGCTTCGAGTACGTATACGTCGCACAGGTACGCGAACGTCGCGTGGTCGGTGACCACGCGCGTGAATCCCACCTGTGCGCCCGTGGCTCTTTCATACACACCGAAGCACAGCGAGTTCCGGGCGGCGCGTTCGACGGTGGTCAGCGGAATTCCGGGCGACCAGTACGAGCGCGTGAGATAGGCGTGAATCGCCTCGATGTCGAGCCGCGCGGGATCGGTGGAGATTTCGTACTCAGTCGATGACATAGAGACTTGCGCCAGTCGGTGTGGAAGAGCGATGCGGCTCGGCGCCGTCGGCCACGTGATAACTCATGCCGGGCCGCAGCGTGAAGCGGCGGCCATCGGCGAGCTCGGTCTCGAGCACGCCGTCCAGGCAGAACATGAAATGGCCCTTCGTGCACCAATGGTCCGCCAGGTAGCCCGCGGAATACTCCAGCAGGCGCACCCGCACCTCGCCGAAATGCCGGGTCCGCCATTGCGCCTCGCCCGTCTGGCCCGCATGCGTGATGCGCTCCACGGTGTTCCAGTCGACGGTGCCGAAAGGCAGGTCGGAGATTTTCATCGCGTGGTCAGTCAGTACTTGCCGGCGAGCACGTTGGCAAATACATCGGTGTCGACGTTGCCGCCGCTCACCGTAATGCCGACGCGCCCACCCGCGAGCGACTCGCGCTCTCGCCAGGCCGCGGCGAACGCCGCGGCGCCCGCACCTTCGGCCACGTTGTGCGTCATTGCAAAGATCGCGCGCATCGCGGCCGCGAGCTCAGTGTCCGTGACCTCCACCACGCGGCTCACGTTGGCCAGAATGATCGCGAGCGCGTCGTCGTCGGGCTTGCGACAGGCCATGCCATCGCCCAGCTTCGTTTCCACGGGCGCCTCGATGACTCGCCGCGCCGCGAAGGATTTCGAGAACGTCGGCGCGTGCGCCGATACCACGCCGACGATTTTCGTGCGCGGCGAATACACATTGCGCACGGCGGCCGCGGCGCAGATTCCAGAGCCCTGGCCGATGGGCACGTAGATCACATCCAGGTCCGGCGCCGCGCGGAACAGCTCCGTCCAGTAGCTGGTGACGCCCAGCACGATGTCGGCGTGAAACGCCGGCACCATGTGCAGGCCATCGCGTGCGCCGACGCGCGCGGCTTCCTCACGCGATTCCTGAAAATCGTGGCCGTGCTCGACGAGCTTCACGCCGAGCGCGCGCATGGCGCGGTTTTTTTCCACGCTGTTGCCGTGCGGAACATAGACCGTGGCGGGTAGTTTGAAGCGGCGCGCGGCGAGCCCCACGGCCTGCCCGTGATTTCCACGAGTGGCGGTGATGACGCCGGGGCATCCGGGTTCGCGCTGCATCATCTTCTGGAAATACATCGCGGCACTGCGCGCCTTGAATGCGCCGATGGGCGTGTGGTTTTCGTGCTTGAGCCACACCTCGGCGCCGAATGCCGCGGCCACCTGCGGCCAGACGTACTGCGGGGTAGGCGGGACCAGCGTGGCGACGAATTGCGCTGCCGATTCGATGGCGGCGCGATCGGGAAGGGAAGGCGTAGCAATCACCGGTACTGCGTTCATGGCCTGAAATATACGTGACGGGATCAGTACAGTTACAGTACAGTTATCAACCCAAAACATCCGACTGGCCCGCTCTTATATATGTCGCTGCAGACCAAACAAGATCACCGCTTGCCGGCCCAGCTGGCCGCGCGACTCGCACAGCGCATCGAGAACCACGCGCTTCGCCCGGGTACGCGCCTGCCCTCCATCCGCAACTGCGCCGAGGAATCGCGCGTCAGCCGCTCGACGGTGGTCGAAGCGTACGACCGGCTCATTGCCGCCGGCCTCATCGAGTCCCGCCGTGGCTCCGGTTTCTACGTGCGCCTGCGGAATCAGAAGGCCGCGCATCGGCGCGCGGCCACGGCGCCGCTGCCCGGCACCGTGCTCGACGTGAGCTGGTTGCTGCTCGCGCAGCGGCGGCAGTCGCCCGGCAGCGAGCAGCCCGGCGCGGGCCTGCTGCCCGAAGACTGGCTGGACCATGAAATGGTCGCGGCCGCCGTACGCGGCGTGGGGCGCAGCCGTGGCTCGTGGCTGCTCAAGTATGGTGCCGTCGAGGGCTATCTACCGTTGCGCGAGGCG
>DASQJS010000426.1:0-4982 GCA_035630995.1 Steroidobacteraceae bacterium
GCGTGAAATCCGGCTCAACCTTCCGCTCGTGTCCGCTGCCATGGACACGGTCACCGAGGCGCGCCTCGCCATCACCATGGCGCAGGAAGGCGGCATCGGCATCGTCCACAAATCCATGACCATCGCCGGCCAGGCCGCCGAAGTCGCACGCGTCAAGAAATTCGAGTCGGGCGTCATCCGCGACCCCATCACCGTGGCTCCCGACATGACCATCCGCCAGGTCATTGAACTCACCAGGTCGAAAGGCATCTCCGGCGTGCCGGTGGTGCAGGGTTCCAAGGTCGTCGGCATCGTCACGCACCGCGACCTGCGCTTCGAGGTGAAGCTCGACGCGCCGGTGTCGACGGTCATGACGCCCAAAGAGCGGCTCGTCACCGTGCGCGAAAACGCACCGAAGGACGAAGTGCTGCTGCTGCTGCACAAGCACCGCATCGAGAAGGTGCTGGTGGTGAACAGCGACCAGGAACTGCGCGGCATGATTACCGTGAAGGATTTCCAGAAGGCCACGGAATTCCCGCGCGCCTGCAAGGACCCGTCGGGTCGTCTGCGCGTCGGTGCCGCGGTCGGCACGGCCCAGGACACTCTCGAGCGCGTCGCGGCGCTGCGTGAGGCCGGAGTCGACGTGGTGGTCGTCGACACCGCGCATGGCCATTCCAAGGGCGTGCTCGACATGATCGCGCGCATCAAGGCGCAGTGGGGTGACCTGCAGATCATCGGCGGCAACGTGGCAACGGCCGAAGCGGCGCGCGATCTCGTGAAGGCTGGCGTGGACGGCATCAAGGTGGGCATCGGTCCCGGCTCCATCTGCACCACGCGCATCGTCGCGGGTGTCGGTGTTCCGCAGATCTCCGCCGTGTCGAACGTCGCGGCAGCGGTGGACAACAAGGTCCCGGTCGTCGCCGACGGTGGCATCCGCTTCAGCGGCGACATCGCCAAGGCGATTGTCGCGGGCGCCGACTGCGTGATGATCGGCGGGCTTTTCGCCGGTACCGAGGAATCACCCGGCGACGTCGAGCTCTACCAGGGCGCGTCATACAAGGCATATCGCGGCATGGGTTCACTCGGCGCCATGGCCGAGCGCCACGGCTCGGCCGATCGCTATTTCCAGGACACCGCCGCGGAGCTCGAAAAGCTCGTGCCCGAAGGCGTCGAAGGACGCGTGCCTTACAAGGGCAGCCTCGTGTCCATCATTCACCAGCTCGCGGGTGGCCTGCGCGCCGCGATGGGCTACACGGGCAGCACCAGCATCGACGCCATGCGCAAGAACCCGAAGTTCGTGCGCGTCACCGGCGCCGGCATGCGCGAGAGCCACGTGCACGACGTGCAGATCACCAAAGAAGCACCCAACTACCGAGTTTCCTGATGAACAGTGTCGCTGCGAGTCCGATGAGTCCACAAACCGACATCCACTCTTCGCGCGTCCTGATCCTCGACTTCGGCGCCCAGTACACCCAGCTCATCGCGCGCCGCGTGCGCGAGCAGGGCGTGTACTGCGAAATCCTTCCCTGGGACGTCACCAGCGACGACGTTCGCAAGTGGAAACCCAAAGGCATCATCCTCTCCGGCGGCCCGGAGTCCGTAACCGACAAGGAACCGCCGCGCGCGCCGCAGGCGGTATTCGAGCTCGGCGTGCCGGTGCTCGGCATCTGTTACGGCATGCAGACCATGGCGCAACAGCTGGGCGGCAAGGTGCTGCCCAGCAACCATCGTGAATTCGGTTATGCCGAGGTCGCGTCCATCGCGCCTAACAGGCTGCTCGACGGGTTGTTCGATCGCAGGGATGGGCAGGGTCGCGCCGTGCTCGACGTCTGGATGAGCCACGGCGACCGCGTCGAATCATTGCCGCCGGGATTCACGGCGGTGGCGCAGAGCGCCAATGCACCGCTCGCGGCGATGGTCGACGAAGCGAGGCGTTTCTACGCCGTGCAGTTCCATCCCGAAGTCACGCACACGCTGCAGGGTGCGAAGCTGCTCGAGCGCTTCGTGCGCGAGATCTGCGGCTGCTCTCCGTTGTGGAGTGTCGGCAACATCATCGACGACGCCATCGCGCGTGTGCGCGCGCAGGTGGGCAAGGGCAAGGTGTTGCTGGGCCTCTCCGGTGGCGTGGATTCATCGGTAGTCGCTGCGCTGCTGCACAAGGCCATTGGCGGACAGCTGACCTGCGTGTTCGTCGATCACGGCCTCATGCGCCTGAACGAAGGCGATCAGGTCATGAAGATCTTTGCCGACAATCTCGGCGTGAAAGTCATCCGCGTCGATGCCGAAGCGCGCTTCCTCGAGGCGCTGCGCGGCGAAACCGACCCCGAGAAGAAGCGCAAGATCATCGGTGGCCTGTTCGTGAAGGTGTTCGACGAAGAAGCGCAGAAGCTGACCGAAGTCGACTGGTTGGCGCAGGGCACTATCTACCCCGACGTCATCGAGTCCGCGGGCAGCAAGACCGGCAAGGCGCACGTCATCAAGTCGCACCACAACGTGGGTGGACTGCCCGCCAACATGCGCATGAAGCTCGTCGAGCCGCTGCGCGAGCTGTTCAAGGACGAAGTGCGAAGGCTCGGCGTCGAGCTCGGCCTGCCACGCGAGATGGTGTATCGCCATCCGTTCCCGGGTCCGGGCCTGGGCGTGCGGATCCTCGGCGAAGTTCGCAAGGACTACGCCGACCTGCTGCGCCAGGCTGATGCCATCTTCATCGAAGAACTGCGCCGCCACGACCTGTACGACAAGACCTCGCAGGCCTTCGCCGTGTTCCTGCCGGTGCGCTCGGTGGGCGTCATGGGTGATGGACGCCGCTACGACTACGTCGTCGCGCTGCGCGCCGTGGAAACCGTGGACTTCATGACCGCGCACTGGGCGCGGCTGCCGTACGACTTCCTCGATGTCTGCTCGCGCCGCATCGTGAACGAAGTGAAAGGCATCTCGCGCGTGGTGTACGACATCTCCGGAAAGCCACCGGCGACGATCGAGTGGGAGTGAGCGGGCCCGGGCCACGTGCGCTATCAGCTTAAGACTCTCGAGCCGCTGGACCTGGTGGCACGACTGGCGCACTGGTGCCGCCATTTGATCTGCGGAGCAAGGCCCGACCCGTGAGCTCATTCATATACGATCTGATCACGCTTCTCGGCAAGAAGTCCGACGATCCGGAGGTGGTGCGCGCCATCGAAAAACATCAATTGAATGATGTTTACGATGACCCGCCCCTGTGGCGGTATGTCGGCTCGAAGGTGAAGGGCACGGATCTTCTGTTCGAAGAGGAATGCGTGGTGGACGTGCAGGTTCACGCCCAGGCCACGAAACGGCGCGACGCGATTCCGGGAGAGTTGCCTTTTGGGCTGAAGAAGGGGATGACTCAACGTCAGGTCCATGCCGAATTGGGTACTCCTTATGAGGCCGACACGCATGACAGCCGCTACAGGATTGCGAACCCCGCGATTCGATTGCTCGTTGCGTACGACGAGAGCGGCGTGGTGCGTTACCTCAGCATCGCTCCGCCGGAAGTCTGAAGACAGCAGGGCCGTCACCTGGTTCCGCGGGGCCCGCGCGAGCGACCGGTCAATGGTTGTAGTTAGTCAACGTTCAACGATCCGCGATCGCTTGTCGCGCGGCGCTGCCTTCGGCAATATCGGCAGTGGCGAGCAGGATCAGTTCGCGGAGGCCGGCGGGTATGGCGTCCTGCCGTAGTTAGCCGAGCAAGGACTGGGAGGGTGGATGCGCATCGTCTGTCTTGGCGTAAGGCGTTGGGTGTGGGTGTTGCTCGCGCTGGCAAGCTGCAACGCATTCGCGGGTATCGGAGACGGCTGGTTCGCGAGGTCGGAATTCGGCAAAGAGCCCACTTGCGCGCTGTTCGGCCGAACTGCGGTCGATCTGCAAACGGCCATGAGCGTCACTATCGTGTGGACGGCTAGTGAAGGACCCGTCGTCAGACTGAACGGTGGCCTGTCGGGAATACCGTCGGTGTTGCTCGAGTCGGTCGGGACCGACGATCGCTGGAACGTGACCGTCGACTATCTGCGCCAGCCCGAATTCGCTGCGCGCCAAATCATGATCAGCGCCGGCGATCTCGACAGGTTGATCGACAACATAGGCCTCGGTCACGCTCTGGCCATCACCGTGGCGAATTCCGGCAAGGCGCCCTTGCGTTATCTCGACGCGCCGGATGGCCGAAAGGTGGCCGTGGCCATGTATCGTGCCTGCGTGAAGTCGATGGCGGCGAGTCCGCCGCCGGCGTATTCAAAGTGGCCCGGCATGTACCTGTTCCAGATGGCGGATGACAGCGAATGCGGGTTTCGCCAAATTTTTTCCGAGCGATCCTTTCCACCGTACATCACGCTGTGGGTGAGCGAGCGGGGTGGAAGGATTGCCTTCATGCGGGAAACAGTCGAAAGGAAGCCACACGGCCGGATTGGCAAGCGTCGCAAGACTCCCGATCGGGTCAACTCCGAGGCGCTGTTCGGCCAGACTTTCGATCTCGTCGAGAGCTTCGAATTCGACCTGACGCTGTCGCAGGTGGACACACTGGCTGCCGACCTGGCGCGCGGCGTGGCCCGCAATGTGGTCATGACATCGCCCGAAGGTGAGTCATTGACCCTGGGATTTGGCGGGGCTTACGGCAAGGCATCGGCGGCGATGCTGGCCGCCTGTCGCGAGGTCAAATTTGGTTCAGCGGAGAAGCTGAATCCGTGAACTATCGAAAGATGGCGCGGCTGGCGCATGCGGGGTGAGAATCCAGCCGATCACATCGATGAGTTGCTCGACGACAGTGACCACTATCCGGGCCTCGCGGTGTTCCTGAAACATTCCAGCGGAGTCGTGCCTGAAGAACTGCTTCGGGTGCGGGGCCTCACGGGAGTGACGCTGCCGTCGTTCAATCGTGGTTTGGGGGGATGTGCTGTTCACCGGAGTGTTGTTTTCCGATCGCGAGTCGTTCCGCAAACACGAGGATGCGGTCAAGCATCTGCATCGTGAGTCGAAGCACCAACTGCGAACAG
>DASQJS010000427.1:0-8634 GCA_035630995.1 Steroidobacteraceae bacterium
CCAAAC
The DNA here is from genome assembly GCA_035630995.1 of Steroidobacteraceae bacterium. Taxonomy (GTDB): domain Bacteria; phylum Pseudomonadota; class Gammaproteobacteria; order Steroidobacterales; family Steroidobacteraceae; genus CADEED01. Next base: position 7 of record DASQJS010000427.1, read on the forward strand.
CCTCCGTCTCCACCTGAGGATCTGAACCGAATGTGCGGCATAGCCGGAATCGTCGGAACCAGCGGAGTCAATCAACGGATCTATGACGCCCTGACGGTGCTCCAGCACCGCGGGCAGGATGCCGCCGGCATCGCCACCGTCGCCGGAGGCGAACTGTTCACTCGCAAGGGGCGGGGTCTCGTCCGCGACGTATTCGAGCAGCGCCACATGGAAGAGCTCAAGGGCAACATCGGCATGGGGCACGTGCGGTACCCGACCGCCGGCTGCGACAGCGCCGCGGAAGCCCAGCCCTTCTATGTGAACGCCCCCTACGGCATCTGTCTCGCGCACAACGGCAACCTCACCAACGCGCGCGAGCTCGGCGAAGTGCTCGAGCGCGAAGACCGCCGTCACCTGAACACCAGCTCCGATTCCGAGGTGTTGCTCAACGTGCTGGCCTCGGAGCTTCAGCGCGTGGGTACGCCGCGCGTGACACCCGCCGACATTTTCGCCGCGGTGAACGCGGTGTATCGCCGCTGCCGCGGAGGCTACGCGGTGGTCGCCATGGTCATCGGCCATGGCCTGCTCGGATTTCGCGATCCCAATGGCATCCGGCCGCTGGTGCTTGGCCAGCGCGAAACGCCCAAGGGCGCCGAATGGATGCTGGCGTCCGAGAGCGTCGCTCTCGACATGCTCGGCTTCAAGCTGGTGCGCGATGTGGCGCCGGGCGAAGTGGTGTACATCGACACGCACGGCCGGCTGCATTCGCAGGTATGCGTGGCCACCGCCAAACATGCCCCCTGCATCTTCGAATACGTGTACTTCGCGCGACCCGACTCGCTGATCGACAACATCTCGGTGCACCGCGCGCGCATGCGCATGGGCGAACGGCTCGCGGAAAAGATCCTGCGCGAGCGCGCCGACCATCACATCGATGTGGTCATTCCCATTCCGGATACCAGCCGCACCAGCGCCATGCAGGTCGCGCAGCGCCTCGACGTGAAGTACCGCGAAGGCTTCGTCAAGAACCGTTACGTGGGTCGCACGTTCATCATGCCGGGCCAGGAGCAGCGCTCGCGGTCGGTGCGAAGCAAGCTCAACGCCATCGACCTCGAATTCCGCAACAAGAACGTTCTGCTGGTCGACGATTCGATCGTGCGAGGAACGACCTCCGCGCAGATCATCGATCTCGCGCGTGAAGCGGGCGCGAAGAAAGTCTATTTCGCCTCGGCCGCGCCGCCGGTGAAGTTTCCGAACGTGTACGGAATCGACATGCCGGCCGCGAGCGAACTCGTGGCGGCCAATCGCACCGAGACGGAAGTCGCGCAGCTCATCGGCGCCGACTGGCTGATCTACCAGGATCTCGAAGACCTCATCCAGGCATGCGTGCACGATCATTCCAGCATCAGGGAATTCGACACGTCATGCTTCTCGGGTCACTACGTCACCGGCGACGTCACTCCCGAGTACCTCGCACGGCTGCAGTCGGAGCGATCCGACATGGCCAAGGCATCGCGGCGCGATGGCGACAAGGCCGGCCTCAAAATCGTCAAGAGCTGAGCGTTCCCCGGGCGAACGCGGCCCGCTGGCATGAACGCGCGCCGCATCCTGCTCGATGTCTTCGACGTGGCGCTGCGCGCCGTCGACGGTTGCGCCTGCGTCGACCGTTTTCTCCGCGATGCCGAACTGCCTGGTCCCGTCGAAGTGTTTGCCGTGGGCAAGGCCGCGAGCTCCATGGCGCGCGGGGCGCATGTCGCCCTGGGGTCGCGAGTCGAGCGAATGCTGGTCATCACGAAAGACGGGCACACCGACCCTGCACTCGACAGTGTGGATGGCGTCATGCAGCTTCAGAGCGCGCATCCCGTGCCCGACCTGCGCAGCTTCAGCAATGGCATCGAGCTCGAAGAGCGCGTGCGGAATCTTCGTGATGACCATTTTCCGCTGTTCCTCATCTCGGGTGGGAGCTCGAGCCTCGTGGAAGCGCTGCGCGATGGCGTCTCGCTCGAAGAGGTGAGGGCGCTCAACGTGGACGGACTCGCCGGCGGCTGGGATATCACCAGGCTGAACCTCGCGCGCGCACGCCTGTCGCGCATCAAGGGCGGTGGAATTGCACGCCTGCTGGGCGGTCGCCGTGCGCTCGCGCTCTTCATCTCGGACGTGCCCGGCGACGATCCGGACGTGATCGGTTCGGGGTTGTTAGGTCACGCCGCCGGGATTGCCGACGGCATCGAAAGGCACGTGATCGCCACCATCGAGACCGCGGTTGGCGCAGTTCGGGATGCCGCGCGCGCGCACGGGCTCACGTTCGAAGTGATGCCCGCGCGGTTCGCCGGCAACGCGGGCGAGGTGGCCGCGCAGCTCCTCGAGCGACTGCGAGCCGGCGATTGCGATGGAGTGGTGTGGGGCGGCGAATCCACGGTGACGCTGCCGTCAAGCCACGGTCGCGGCGGACGCAATACCCACCTCGCATTGAGCTTCGCGCGACAACTGCGTGTTGGCGAACCGTGGATGCTGCTGGCGGCGGGTACCGACGGCACCGACGGACCGACCAGTGATGCGGGCGCCATCGTCGATGCGGGAACGACTGAGCGCGCCTCGCTTGCGGGCTGCGATGTCGAGCGCGCGTGGCGCGAGTTCGATTCCGGCGTTGCGCTCGAGGCGGCCGAAGACCTCGTGCACACCGGACCCACCGGCACGAATGTCGGGGATATCCTGATCGCCATCAAACAATCCGCGACCTCGTTACGTGGCCAACCCCCGCCACGCATGCTCTAATCCGCGCGATGCGCTTGATGTTGATCGATGACGACCCGCGGTACCGCACACTGCTGCGTCACCATATTTCCTGTGCCTGGCCCGACATCGAGCTGGTGAGTTACAACCCGCGCGTGCGCGGGCCGCTGACACCGGGATTCCTTGCGCAGGGTTACAGCGCCGTGCTGCTCGATCACGCATGGAAAGGCGGCTCGGGACTCGACTGGCTCAAGGATTTCCATGACCGCGAGGGATTCGCTCCGGTCATTTTCCTGTCCGCCGAAGACGAATCCGCCGATGCGGTCGAAGCACGCGCGACCGGCGCGTTCGAGGTCATCGGCAAGACCAAGATCAAGCACACCAAACTCAATGATGCGATCCGCCGTGCCGCCGATGAGCAGGCCAAGGCGCAGAGCCGCTGGCGCATGTCGGCCGGCGCGAAGATGTCCCAGGACTTCGCAGGGGCACGGCTCAAGGAATACCGGCGCATCGAGCTCATCGCCAAGGGTTCGGTGTCAGAGCTCTTCCTGGCCGAGAGCGCACGCGACGGAGACGTGGTGGTGCTCAAGGTCACGCCCGCGATCCGCAAGGAAACGGGCGTCGACCAGTCGATGGAGCGCTTCCTGCAGGAATTCGAGATGCTGCGTGAAATACAGCATCCCAACATCGTGCGCATCTACGATCTCGGGGTCACCGACGATCACCTGTTCCTCGCGATGGAACACTTTGCGCGCGGCGACCTGCGCAAGCGCATGTCCGAGGGCCTGACCGCACGGCAGTCGCTGGCCTATGCCCGCGATCTCGCCTACGCGCTGCAGGCCATTCACGAGGTCGGCATTTTTCATCGCGACCTGAAACCGGGCAACGTGATGCTGCGAGACGACGGCAGCATCGCGCTCATCGACTTCGGTCTCGCCAAGCATGTAGCGCTCAAGATGGAAGTCACCGACAAGGGCCTGATCTTCGGCACGCCGCACTACATGAGCCCGGAACAGGGGCACGGCAAGGAGATCGACGCGCGCAGCGACCTGTACGCGCTCGGCGTCATGCTGTACGAAATGCTGACCGGCAAGAAACCCTTCGACGCTGACAATCACATGGCGATTCTCGTGCATCACGCCAAGGCGCCAATTCCGCGCCTGCCGGAAAGGATCGCCTCCGTGCAGCCGCTCATCGATACGCTCATGGCCAAGGATGCCGCCGATCGCCCTGCGAATGCCGACGAGGCCGCGAAGCAGATCGACGCGGCGCTCGTGGCGCTCACGGCCATCACGACGCTCACACCGGCGGACCCGGCGTGAGCGAAAAGCGCGAGGCACGCGCCGCGGCGCGCTTCGAACGCGCCACGGACCGGTCGATTCTCAAGGCGGTGACACCGCGCGCCTGGGTGGACGCGGCGCTCGCGGATCTGCCGACGCTGCTCGTCGATCACGCCAATTGCGAGAAGAAGGCCGCGTCCACCGCGATGGCGCTGATTTTTGCCTATCCGGAAGACCGCTCCCTGAGCGTCGCCTTGTCGCGCCTGGCACGCGAAGAGCTCAAACACTTCGAGCAGGTCGAGCGGCTCATGAGGAAGCTCAGCGTGCCATACCAGCGCATGAAACCCGGACGCTACGCGAGCGAACTGCGCAAGCTGGTACGGAATCACGAACCCAAGCGCAAGCTCGACCTCATGGTGGTGCACGCGTTGATCGAAGCGCGTTCGTGCGAACGCTTTCGCCTGCTGGCGAAGCGGTTGCCCGAGCAGGTGCGCGACCTGTACGAGCAGCTAGAGCGCTCCGAGGCTCGCCACTTCGAGCTGTATCTCGACTTTGCCGGGCGCGAGTTCGAGGCTGATGAAATCGCCGGGCGGCTCGAGGTCATCGCTACCCGGGAAGCCGAGCTCGCCACCAGCGCCGATCACGAATTGCGCTTCCACTCCGGCCCACCGGAAATGGGGTCAGGCACCGTTTCCTAGGAAACGGTGCCTGACCCCATTTCAGCGGGGGAGTGGAATCTCGCGTACGCCCTCGGCGCTGACTCCCAGGCAGCTCGCTGCCTCGTACCAGGGTGCCAGCACCACGCGTTCGACGCTCACTTCATCGACGACGAATGGATGCACGGCCGGCCTGTGGGTATGCCCGTGGATCAGCCGCCGCGCGCCGGTGGCGCGCATGGCGCGCGTCACGGCTTCGGGATTGACGTCCATGATGGTCGGGACTGTTCGCTGCGTATGCGCCTTGCTGCCGGCGCGCGCCGCGCTCGCGAGCGTCCGGCGCGCCGCGAGCGGCAAGGCCAGAAAGCGGCGCTGCCAGCCCGGCTGGCGCACGATGCTGCGCAGCGCCTGGTACGCGGGATCCTCTGTGCAGAACACGTCGCCATGGCTGAGCAGAGTGGGGACGCCGTAGAGATCCAGCAGCACCGGGTCCGGCAGTAGTTTGGCGCCGGTGCGTTGCGCGAACGCCTCTCCCATCAGGAAATCCCGGTTGCCGTGCAACACGTACACGGCGACGCCGCTCGCCGTCAGGCGGGCGAGGCCGGCGCAGGTGCGGGTGTTGTCGGGGTTGTCATCGTCGTCGCCCACCCAGACTTCGAACAGGTCGCCGAGCAGGTAGAGCGCTTCGGCGGAACGCGCCGGCCCGTCGAGGAAGGCGAGAAATGCATCGATGGCCCAGGGGGACTCGCTGTCGAGATGCAGGTCGGAGGCGAAAAGGCTGTGAGCCGCGACACTCACTTCGGCGGTGGTGCTGTTTGGGGCGGCGGTTCTGCACCTGCCGGCGCGGCTCCCTTGCTGGCTTCATCGGGCGGGGTCGCGCCCTCGGCGGGCGCGGCAGTCGCCGGCGCCGGGGGCGGCGTCACCGTGGTCTGCTCGGTGATGAGTTCGATCTTCTGGATGACCACAGGCTGCAGCGGTGCATCCTGCTTGAACGGTCCCATCGAGCCGGTGGGTGAGACGCTGATTCGATCGAGCACTTCCATGCCTTCGACGATTTTTCCGAACACGGCGTAACCCCAGCGCGTGGGCAGGGGATCGAGATCGGCGTTGTCAGCCACGTTCACATAGAACTGGCAGTCACCCGAGTGCGGCCCGCTGGCGCGCGCGAGGCCGACCGTGCCGCGCAGATTCTTGAGCCCATTGCCTGCTTCGTTGGCGATCGGTTTTTGCGTGGGTTTGGCCTTGTAGTCGAGGCCCACTCCGCCGCCCTGGATCACAAAGCCCGAGATGACGCGATGGAACAGCGTGTTGGTGTAGTAGCCGGACTTCACATAGAACAGGAAGTTTTCCACGGTCAACGGCGCCCGGTCGCGCTGCATTTCGACGACGAAAGCGCCGAAGTTGGTGGTGACACGCACGCGCTCGATATTGGCGGCCCGGGCCTGGTAAGTGAGCAGCCCGAGGAGGGCAAGCAGCAGGAATGGCTTTTTCATGGCCGGCGATTCTACCGAAGCTGCGGTGCGTCGTTGCTTTCCCGTAAAATCCCCCGGTGTCACAGGGACCCATCACCACTCGCTTCGCCCCCAGCCCCACGGGTGAGCTGCATCTCGGCAACGCGCGTACGGCGCTGTTCAGCTGGCTGTTCGCGCGCCACCACGGCGGGCGCTTCGTCCTGCGCATCGAGGACACGGATTCCGAACGCAGCAAGGAGTCCTACACCACGGCGCTCATGGAAGACCTGCAGTGGATGGGACTGCCGTGGGATGCGGGTCCGGAACGCGCCCAGGCCGGCGAGGAATACCGGCAGTCGCGGCGCGGCCAGGTCTACGCGCGCCACTCGGCCACGCTCGATGCCAGCGGGCTCACGTACCCGTGCTACTGCACGCCGCTCGAGCTGGATTTGTCGCGAAAGGCGCAGCTCGCCGCCGGCCGCCCGCCACGTTATGCCGGAACCTGCCGGGAACTCGCCCCCGAAGCGCGCGTGCGCAAGAGCGCCCAGGGCATCTCGCCGACGACGCGGTTCCGCGTGCCCATGGGCCGGCGCGTGGAGTTCGACGACATGGTGCACGGCGCGCAGAGTTTTGCCACCGACGACATCGGCGATTTCATCCTGCGTCGTGCCGACGGCAGCGCGGCATTCTTCTTCAGCAACGCCATCGATGACGCGGAAATGGGCATCACGCACGTGCTGCGTGGTGAAGACCACCTGACCAACACGCCGCGCCAGTTGCTGGTTCTCGAGGCCCTGAAGCTGCGTGCGCCCACTTACGGACACCTGTCACTGCTGGTCGGCGCCGACGGGTCCCCGCTTTCCAAGAGGCACGGTGCCACCAGCGTGCGCGAGTTCCGCGAGCGGGGCTATCTACCCGTGGCGCTGGCGAATCACCTTTTCCGGCTCGGGCATTCGAGCAGCGAAAACGGCGTGCTGACCCTGGACGGGATGGCGCGCGCGTTCGCGGTCAAGCATCTCGGGCGCGCACCGGCGCGGTTCGAGGAGTCGCAGCTCAATGTCTGGCAGCGCGAAGTCGCGCATCACATGCCGCTCGAGGAGAGCGAGCGGTGGCTTGCGGCCGAGACGCCGGGCGACATCGATCCCGGTCGGCGTCGCGCGTTCATCGCCGCCATTCGTCCCAATGTGCTGTTGCCGTCGGACGTCGCGCGCTGGCGCGATGTCGTGTTCGGTGCAGCGCCGGCGCTCGACGAGCCTTCGCTGGCGCGCGTGCGCGAGGCCGGCGTCCAGTTCTTCCGCGCGGCCGCCGATGCCGCGGCCACGGGCGGCAAGCTCGACGCCATCGTCAGCGCCGTGAAGGCGGCCACCGGCGCCAAGGGCCAGGCGCTCTGGAAGCCGCTGCGCCTCGCGCTCACCGGCGCGCCGGAAGGCCCGGAACTCGCACCGCTGCTGCTGGCAATGCCCGATTCCGCCATTCACGATCGCCTGAGCAGATTCGCCGCATGATCCGCATCCACAATTCCCTGACGGGCGTGAAGCAGGAACTCAAGCCCGTCGAGCCCGGCCACGTGCGCATGTACAGCTGCGGTATCACGGTCTACGACTACTTCCACGTGGGCAACGCCCGCATGCTCGTGGTGTTCGACATGGTGAGCCGATACCTGCGGTACCGCGGGTTGCGCGTGACCTACGTGCGCAACATCACCGACGTCGACGACAAGATCATCAACCGCGCGAAGGAATCGGGAGTCGACTGGCGGGCGCATGCGGCGAAATACACCGCGGCCATGCATGAAGATCTCGACAGGCTGGGTTGCCTTCGGCCCGAGAAAGAGCCGAAGGCTTCCGATTACATCGACGAGATGCTGACGATGATCGGCCAGCTCATCACCAACGGCTACGCCTACGTCGCCAGCGACGGCGACGTGATGTATGCCGTGCACAAGTTCGCGCCGTACGGAAAATTGTCGGGCAAGAAGCTCGAAGACCTGCGCGCCGGTTCGCGAGTCGAAGTGGATACCACCAAGCGCGATCCACTCGATTTCGTGTTGTGGAAATCGGCGAAACCCGGTGAGCCGGCGTGGCCCTCGCCCTGGGGTGACGGCCGGCCCGGCTGGCACATTGAGTGCTCGGCCATGTCCACCCGGGAGCTCGGAGATCATTTCGACATCCACGGCGGCGGACTCGATCTCAAGTTTCCGCACCACGAAAACGAGATCGCGCAGACCTGCGGGGCGACCCACGGCCGCTTTGCCGAAATCTGGATGCACAACGGCTTTCTCAACATCGACAACGAAAAGATGTCGAAGTCGCTCGGCAATTTCTTCACGACGCGCGAAGTGCTGGCGAAGATCAAGCATCCCGAGGTGCTGCGGTTCTTCCTGCTGTCGAGCCACTACCGCGGGCCGATGAACTACTCGCCGGATCAGCTCGACCAGGCCGAGGCGGGGTTGAACCGTCTGTACACCGCGCTGCGCGACGTGCCCGAAGTCGGCGGCGATCTGTATTCGCCGACGGCCGCCACGCAGGT
>DASQJS010000428.1:0-2112 GCA_035630995.1 Steroidobacteraceae bacterium
TTCCGGTTCGGGTGAATGTGCACAGGCCGGAACCTCGGGGAGTTGAACCCAATCCATGAATAGCGTGGTCAAGATCGAACACAAGGACGTCGATGCGATTCCTTTCCAGGAAGCGTCGCTCGACATCTGGGACAAGAAATATCGCTTGTCCGCCAAAGACGGCACTCCCGTCGACAAGACCATGGACGACACCTACAAGCGCGTCGCACGCGCGCTGGCGGATGTCGAACATGAATCCGTTCGCGAGCAGTGGTACGAGCGTTTCGTCTGGGCGCTGCGCCGTGGCGCCATCCCGGCGGGCCGCGTCACGTCGAATGCTGGGGCGCTCGAGCACAAGCCGGCGACGTCCACCATCAATTGCACGGTGTCCGGAACCATCGCCGATTCGATGGACGACATCCTGAACAAGGTGCACGAGGCCGGCCTCACGCTGAAGGCGGGTTGCGGCATCGGTTACGAATTCTCCACGCTGCGTCCGCGCGGCGCGTACGTCTCGGGCGCCGGTGCGTACACCAGCGGCCCGCTGTCGTTCATGGATATCTACGACAAGATGTGTTTCACCGTCTCGTCGGCCGGCGGCCGCCGCGGCGCGCAAATGGGCACGTTCGACGTCGGTCACCCGGACGCCATGGAATTCATCCGCGCCAAGCGCGAGAACGGTCGCCTGCGCCAGTTCAACCTGTCGCTGCTGGTCACCGACGATTTCATGAAGGCGGTTCGCGCCGACACCGACTGGAATCTGGCCTTTCCGCTGCTCATCAAAGAGTACGACCCCGCCGAACACAAGCTCGACGACGCGACGAAATTCCTGTGGCGCGAGTGGGCGACCACCAAGGGCTACGTCACGCGCGAAGACGGTCTCGTCTGCTGCAAGATCTACAAGACGCTGCCGGCGCGCCGCATGTGGGACGTCATCATGACGTCCACGTACGATTTCGCGGAGCCGGGCTTCATCCTCATCGACCGCGTCAACGAGATGAACAACAACTGGTGGTGTGAAAACATTCGCGCCACCAACCCCTGCGTACCCGCAGACACCTGGGTACAGACCCAGGACGGCCCGCGCCAGGTGGCCGACCTCATCGGCAAGCCGTTCACGGCGCGCGTCGACGGCGTCGATCACGCCAGCTCGCCGGAGGGCTTCTTCCGCACGGGCGTGAAGCCACTGGTGACCATGACCACGTCCGAAGGGCATTCGCTGCGCCTCACTTCCGATCACCGCGTGCGCCGCATCTCCACACTGACGCGTTTCCGCCTGGTGACGGAGTGGTGCGCCGCGGGCGACCTCAACGCGGGCGATCGCGTGCTGCTGCAAGATCATCGCAAGGCGGCATCGTGGGCCGGTGCTTCAGAGACGAACATGGGCACCAACGAAGGCTACCTCATGGGCCTGCTGGTTGGCGACGGCACTGTGGCCGAAGACCGCGCGGAGCTCTCGATCTGGGCACGTTCTGCGGTCGGCAACAGCGATATCGACGTCGGCGGTCCGCATTCGGTGATGGCGGCGGCGCTCGATGCCGCGCGCTGCTTCAACCATCGCGCTGATTTCTCCGGCTGGCACCCGGGCACGGGCCGCGGCGAGTTCCGGCTGAGCATGGGTGCGATTACCGAGCTGTCCCGCGAAGTCGGCCTGCGGCCCGGCCGCAGGACCATCACGCCCGCCATCGAACGCGCTTCGAGCGAGTTCTATCGTGGCTTCCTGCGCGGTCTGTTCGACACGAACGGCAGCGTGCAGGGCAACCAGATGAAGGGCGTCTCGGTGCGCCTCGCAAACTCGGACCTGGTCCTGCTCGAAGGTGCGCAGCGCATGCTGCTGCGTCTCGGCATCGCCGCCAGCATGTACGAGCGCGCGCAGCACGAACTGGTCATCACCGGTGAGAACGTCGCCCGTTTCGCGGAAGTCGTGGGGTTCGCCGACACGGTCAAGCGCGCGCGCCTGTCGCGCCTGCTGGGCGGCTACAAGCGCACGCTGAATCGTGAGCGCTTCGTGGCCACTGTCGAGAGCGTGAAGCCTGACGGCATGGAAGATGTGTACGACGTGCAGATCCCCGGCATCAACGAGTTCGATGCCAATGGTTTCCACGCGCACAACTGCGGCGAACAGCCGCTGCC
>DASQJS010000429.1:0-6138 GCA_035630995.1 Steroidobacteraceae bacterium
CGACCTCGCGATCGATGGCGTCGAGGAACAGCTGCATCAAACTAGTCACTTCGACCGTGGGCCGCTGCCAGTTCTCACTCGAGAACGCGAACAGCGTGAGCGCACCGACACCGCGCCGCGCGCATTCTTCGATACACAGGCGCACCGGACGCACGCCTTCCTTGTGCCCGGCATGGCGCGCAAGGCCCCGTGCCTCGGCCCATCGTCCGTTGCCGTCCATAATGATCGCGATGTGTTGCGGAGTGCTCACGGTCAGCGGCAACGTGCAGAGCGGACGCCCGCTCACACCTGCAGGAGTTCTTTCTCCTTGGCGGCAAGCTGAGTCTCGATGTCCGCGATGTATTTGTCGGTCAGCTTCTGGATGTCGACCTCGGCCTTCTTTTCTTCATCCTGCGAGATCAGCTTTTCCTTGAGCGCTTCCTTCACGTCCGTGATCACGTCGCGACGCACGTTGCGCACGGCGACGCGCGCATTTTCGGCGTCGGCTCGCGCCACCTTGGTGATGTCCTTGCGGCGCTCTTCGGTGAGCGGCGGCAGCGGAATGCGGATTACCGTGCCTGCGGACATGGGATTCAGCCCCAGGTCGGATTTGTGGATCGCCTTCTCGATGGCCTGCACCATGGATTTTTCCCACGGTGAAACCACCAGCGTGCGCGCGTCCTCGACGCTGATATTGGCCACCTGCTTGAGCGGCGTATCGGTGCCGTAGTAATCGACTTTCATGTTCTCGATGAGAGACGGATGCGCGCGACCGGTGCGCAGCTTCTTGAGGTCGCCCTGGAAATTCTCCACGCACTTGCCCATGCGGGTGGCTGCGTCCTTCTTGATGTCGTCTAACATGATTCCTTGCCCTCGAGGTTCAACGTCAATCGTTGGTGACGACCGTGCCGATGTCGTCGCCGCGCACCACGCGCGGCAGGTCGCCCGCATTGTTCAGATTGAAAACCTGCAGCGGCATGCCGTTGTCGCGGCACATCACGATGGCCGTGGCGTCCATGACATTGAGGCGATCCTGCAGCACCTTGTCGAAGGTCAATGTGGCGTAGCGCTTCGCATCCGGGTTTTTCATCGGATCCGAATCGTAGATCCCGTTGACCTTGGTGGCTTTCAACAGGATGTCGGCTTCGATCTCGACGGCGCGCAAGGCTGCGGCGCTGTCGGTCGTGAAATAAGGGTTGCCCGTGCCCGCCGCGAAAATCACGATGCGGCCTTTCTCGAGGTGGCGCATCGCACGGCGGCGAATGTAGTCCTCGCAGACCTGGTTGATCCGGATCGCACTCTGCACGCGCGCCGTGCCACCCAGGCTCTCGATGGCGTCCTGCATCGCCAGCGCGTTCATGACGGTCGCCAGCATGCCCATGTGGTCGCCCGTGGCGCGGTCGATGCCGGCGCGGGCGAGACCCGTGCCGCGAAAGATGTTGCCGCCGCCGATGACGCACGCCACCTGCACGCCCATCTTCTGGATCTCGAGCACTTCGCTCGCGATGCGCTTGAGGACCGCCGGATCGATGCCGAACTCGGTGGTGCCCAGCAGCGCCTCTCCCGAAAGCTTGACGAGAATGCGTTTGTACGGCGCGGCGGTCATTTGCTCGATTCCCCTTGTCTCTGCCTGGAGGGCCTCGTTTATTGAGGAGCCCCGCGGCGTTGCGCACTTTGCCATAAAGAAAACCCCGCTAGAGGCGGGGTTTTCGTATCGGCTAGTGCTTGGTCGCCGGAGGGTCGGTCTTGGTCTGGGCAGCTTTGACCTGTTCCATGACTTCGGCCGCGAAGTCCCCCTGCTTCTTTTCGATGCCCGCTCCGACCTCGACCCGCTCGAAGCTCTTCACGCTGGCTTTGGCGTCCTTGAGCAGCTTCTCGATGGTGATGTCGGCGTCCTTGACGAACGGCTGACCGGTAAGCGCGAACTCGTTGAGCGACTTGCGCAGACGGCCTTCGATCATCTTGGCGACGATTTCAGCCGGCTTGCCCTCGGCGAGCGCCTTGGCGGTTTCGATTTCGCGCTCTTTCGCCACGTGTTCCGCCGGCGCATCCGCCGGGGTCAGGTAGCGCGGGCTCGCCGCGACCACCTGCATGGCAAGGTCGCGCGCCAGATCCGCGTCGCCGCCTTCGACGGCCACGAGCGCCGCCTTCTTGTTGTCGGTGTGCACGTAGGAGCCGACGATGGTCGGTGCCGTCACGAGCACCACGCGGCGCACGGTGAGATTTTCACCAAGCTTGGCGATCAGCGCGCGACGCTTCTCGTCTACCGTTTCACCGCTCGCGAGCTTCAGGCCATTGATGACCTCGACGTTCGACGTGTTCGCGGCCAGCGCCGCCTTGGCGACTTCGGCCGCAAAGCCACGGAAGTCATCGCCACGCGCGACGAAATCGGTTTCGCTGTTCACTTCGACCAGCACACCGGTCTTGCCGTCAGCGGACTTCTCGATGACCACCACGCCTTCGGCGGCGACTCGCGAGGCCTTCTTGTCGGCCTTGGCGAGACCCGACTTGCGCATGTTCTCAGCGGCGGCATCCAGATCGCCTTTCGCTTCGACGAGTGCCTTCTTGCACTCCATCATGCCGGCGCCGGTGCGCTCGCGCAGCTGTTTGACCGCTTCTGCGGGAATGTTCATTCGTCCATCCTTAAATTAACGAGGCCTCAAACTTCGAACGGGGCGATCAGCCGCGACGCGGACCGCCGCCACCGCCGCGACCACGACCCGGGGCATTGCCCGTGCCGGTGCGCGAACGACCGGCGCTGGCCGTGGCGCTGCGCGGAGCCGCTTCGCCCGTGTCCGTGAACACGGCCGGATCGGCACCGTCTTCCGGATCGGCAGCAACGCTTGCCACCACGGGACGACGGCGCGAGGCAGTGTTGGCCGGGCGACCACCTCGACGCTGCGGCGGAGGCGCCTTCGGGGGTGCCGCACGCGCGCCCTTCTTGCGGGGAATGCCATTCTCGTCGAGCTCGACGAACTCGTCTTCGCCCACGGCGACGGCCGGAGCCTGCGAACGACCTTCGATGACCGAATCGGCGATGCCGGAGGCATATAGAGATATGGCTCGCATGGCGTCATCGTTCCCCGGGATCACGTAATCCACGTTGTCAGGCGCGCAGTTGGTATCCACCACCGCGACCACCGGGATGCCGAGCTTCTTGGCTTCGAGGATGGCGATTTCCTCGTGGCCGACGTCGATGATGAAGATGACGTCCGGGGGCGACTCCATCTTCTTGATGCCGCCCAGGCTCTTCTCGAGCTTGTCCTTCTCGCGGCGCATCATCGTGGCTTCTTTCTTGCCGCGCTTGCCGAGCGTGCCGTTTTCCGACATCTCGGTGAGATCCGCCAGCCGCTTGATGGAGCCGCGGATGGTCTTGAAATTGGTGAGCATGCCGCCCAGCCAGCGCTGGTTGACGAAGGGCATCTCGCAACGGCGAGCTTCCTTCTCTACGGCTTCGCGAGCGGAACGCTTCGTTCCGACGAACAGCACCTTGCCGCCGTCCGCGACCACACCACGCACGAAAGCCGCCGCTTCCGAATACATCGGCTGCGTCTTTTCGAGGTTGATGATGTGGATCTTGTTTCGTTCGCCGAAAATGAACGGAGCCATCTTCGGGTTCCAGAAGCGGGTCTGGTGTCCAAAATGGACGCCCGCTTCCAGCATTTGTCGCATTGACACGCCGGACATCAAATTTCTCCTGGTGGGTTAAGCCTCCGCGCCGCCCGGGTGGATATCCTTAGATTGCTCTCGGGACACCCATCCACCCGTTATGCAGACCGCCTGGAGAGGCGAATCTTTTTAAAGACCGGCTTTTCTTCGAAAAGCCTGGGCTGCAGGTTGCGCGTGTGGTTTAAGTGAGTTTCATTGCCAAAAAAGGCCGCGCTTTATACCATCCCTTCCCCGTCAAAACAATGCCTTACGCAGGTGCACCCCATGGACTCCCTCGTGAGCCGCCACATCACCATTAAGTCCCCGGCCGAGCAGGAAAAAATGCGGGTCGCAGGGCGGCTGGCGGCCGAAGTTCTGGACATGATCGGGGCGCACGTCAAACCCGGCGTGACCACCGAGGAGCTCGATCGCCTGTGTTTTGAGCACATTACGGAGGTCCAGAAGTCGATTCCCGCGAACGTGAACTACCGAGGCTTTCCGAAGACCATCTGCTCTTCGGTGAACCACGTGGTGTGCCATGGCATCCCGAACGACAAGGTGCTCAAGTCCGGGGACATCCTGAACATCGACGTCACGGTGATTCGCGATGGGTTCCACGGTGACACCAGCCGGATGTACTACGTGGGAAAACCCGCCCCGCCCGCGCAGCGCCTCGCCGAAACCTGCTGGGAAGCCATGTGGCGCGGCATCGAAAAGGTCAAACCCGGTGCACACCTCGGCGACATCGGCCACGCCATCCAGACTTTCGTGGAAGACCGCAATTTCTCCGTGGTGCGCGAATATTGCGGCCACGGCATCGGTCGCGTGTACCACGAAGATCCGCAGGTCCTGCATTACGGCGAGCCCGGCACGGGCGATGAGCTCAAGGCCGGCATGACCTTCACGATCGAACCCATGGTGAACGCCGGCAAGCGGCACGTGCGGTTGTTAGGCGATGGCTGGACCGTGGTCACCAAGGACCACTCGCTGTCAGCGCAGTGGGAACACACGTGCCTGGTCACCGAGACCGGCGTCGAAGTGCTGACGCTCGGCGAGGGCAGCAAGCGCCCTGCGGCATCGAACTAGATGGAGTCGCTGGAGGAAGATATCGAGGCAACCGAAACGACGGCCCTGCGCAACGCTCCCTGGTTGCGCCTCGCGCATCTTCCGGAGCGGCTCGCCGAGGCGGCATTCGCGCCCGACGCGTTTCGCACCGAGCTGCGCCAGGCCAACGACGAACTGGTGGAACGGTTTCGCGCCGACGAATCGGTCGAAATCCTGGTGCAGGCTCGCGCCGAGCTCATCGACACCATCCTGCGGCAGGTGTGGCGTTCGCAGTTGCCGCCCGGCTATGAGACCTGGTCGCTGGCCGCGGTGGGCGGTTACGGTCGCGGCGAGCTGCATCCACATTCCGACGTCGACATCCTGATCCTGGTTCCGGCCGCGCCGGACGAAGCCGGCCGTGGCGTGGTCGAACGCGTGGTCACGTTCCTCTGGGACATCAATCTCGAGGTGGGCCACAGCGTGCGCACCGTGGCCCAATGCGCCGAGGAAAGCGCCGCCGATGTCGGCGTCATGACCACGCTCATCGAGGCGCGCCTGCTGGCCGGCAATGCGGCCTTGTTTGGTGAAATGCGCGAGGCCGTGTCCGCCGATCGCATCTGGCCCGTGAATGCCTACTTTGAAGCCAAGGTCGCCGAGCAGCAGGACCGTCACCTCAAGGCCAACGACACCGCCTACAACCTCGAGCCGAATGTGAAGACCGGTCCGGGCGGTTTGCGCGACATCCAGACCATTGCCTGGGTGGCCAAGCGCCACTTCGGCGCGAGCTCACTGGACGAACTGCTCACCCACGGTTTCCTGTCCTTCACCGAGCTGCGCAAGCTCAAACAGGCGCAGTCCTTCCTCTGGAAGGTGCGCTTCGGGCTGCACGTGCTGACCGGCAGGCGCGAAGACCGCCTGCTGTTCGATCACCAGATCAAACTGGCGCAGAGCTTCGGCTACGAAGACGCCTCGTACACGCTCGCCGTCGAGCAGTTCATGCAGCGCTATTACCGCAACGTGATGGACGTGATGCTGCTCAACGAACTGCTGCTGCAATTGTTCCGCGAGGCCATCCTCACCGAAACCGCGCCGCCACGTCCGCTTTCCCCGCGCTTCCAGGTACGCAACGACTATCTGGAAGCGGTGAACGAGGAGCTGTTCGCGCGCACGCCGTCCACGCTGCTCGAGCTGTTCGTGGTGCTGCAGCAGAACCCGGATGTGAAAGGCGTGCGCGCCTCGACCATCCGCGCCGTGAACAAGAACCTGTGGCTGATCGACGAAGAGTTCCGCCAGAACCCGCGCAACCATCGTCTGTTCCTCGAGATCCTGCGGGCCCCGGCGGGCGTGACCCATGAGTTGCGCCGCATGAATACCTACGGCGTGCTCGGCCGGTACATTCCCGCGTTCGGCCGCATCGTCGGGCGCATGCAGTACGACCTGTTCCACGCCTACACCGTCGATGCGCAC
>DASQJS010000430.1:0-10283 GCA_035630995.1 Steroidobacteraceae bacterium
GGCGAAGGCGGATCCTTGTAGCCGCGCGTGACATGCGCGAAATCCTTGAGGCGCACGCGCCGGTCGCCCACGCGAATGGCGATGTTCTCGAGCGAGGTCACCGAATCGAGCGCGCCGCTCACGCGCACCGCGATGCGTTCCTGCGGCGTCTCGATGGTGCCCGAGGCGATCACGATGTTCTGGCTGGCCAGCGTCAAGGCCACCAGGTCCGGATCGATGCCGAGTCCCGCCATCTGCCGCAGGCTGAAGTCGATGTAGATGACTTCGTCCTGCACGCCGATGAGATCCACCTTGCCCACGTTGTTCACGCGCAGCAGTTCGGCGCGAATGAATTCGGCCTGGTCACGCAGCTCCCGATACGTGAAGCCATCGCTGGTCAGCGCGTAGATCACGCCGTACACATCACCGAAATCGTCGTTGAAAAATGGACCGATGGAACCTTGCGGCAGCGTTCCCCTGATGTCGCCTATCTTCTTGCGCACCTGGTACCACTGGCCGGGCACGGCCTCTGGCGGCGTGTTGTCGCGCAGGTTGACCATGATCGTGGCTTCGCCGGGCTTCGTGAAGCTGGTGACGAAGTCGATGAATTCGAGCGACTCGAGCGGCTTCTCGATCCGGTCCGTGAGCTGCTTCGTCGTCTGGATGGCATCGGCGCCGGGCCACATCGCGCGCACTATCATGGTCTTGATGGTGAACGGCGGATCCTCGTCACGGCCGAGATTGTTGTAGGCGCGCAGACCGGCGAGCAGCGCGATCACCATGAGAAACCCGATGAGCGGCTTGTGGGTCAGCGCCCACGCGGAGAGATTGAAGGCGCCACGCTCGTCGCGCGCGCCCGCACCTGCATTCATTGCGGCTTCTCGGCCGCCAGTTTCACTTTCTCGCCGGGCGCGAGCCGATGAACTCCGGCAGTGACCACGCGCTCACCGGTGCGTATGCCGTCGGCGACGTACACGCGGTCGGTGTCGTATCGCTCGACCACCACCGGACGCAATTCCACGATGCTGGCCGTCGTGACGATCCACACCGCCGGCTTGCCGTCCTTCTGGAAGATGGCGGTGGATGGCAGCGAGATATTGGGTGCACCGCCGACGCGCGGCAGGGTCACGCTCACGGTCATGCCGAGACGCAACGATGGCGGCGGTTTCACGATGGAGCTCCGCACCTGGTAGGTGCGCGTCACCGGGTCGGCGCTCGGGCTGATCTCGCGCACGCTGCCGGCCCATGCGGCAGTGTCGCCACTCAGGGGATTTATCAACACGGACGCGCCCGCTTTCACTTCGTCGATTCGTCCGTCGGGCACGTCGAACACGGCCTCGAGTTCGCTTGGACGCGCAATGCTCAGCGCGCGCTGGCCCGCGGATACCACGGTGCCCACATCGACCATGACGCGCGTGACCACGCCATCTTCTCCGGCGCGCAGCGTCGTGTATCCCAGGCGTTGCTGGGCCAGCCGCAGTTCCGCCGTGGCCTGCGATAGTTTGGCCTCCGCGGACTGCACCGCGGTCTGCTGCGCCTCGTATTGCGCGCGCGTCGTCAGGCCGCGTTCCAGCAGGTCGCGAAACCGCGCCGCTTCGCTGCGCGAGCGGTCGAGGTCCGATTGCGCGGCCGGCACCGCGCCGCGCGCCGCGTCCACCCCTAACTGCTGATCGGTCTGGTCGAGTTGCGCGAGCAACTGGCCTTTCTTCACGGCCGCGCCGGCATCGACGGCACGGTTCACGAGCTTGCCGGCCACCTGGAAACTCAGGTCCGTCTCGTAGCGAGAACGGATCTCCGCGGTGTACGTCGCGCTGTCGGCGGACGCCCCGCCGGTGACGATCACCGAGCGCACGGGACGGACCAGTGTTTCGGGCTCCTCTTTCCCGCCGCAGCCAGCGATAGCTGCCGCCAGCGCTATTAATAAGAGAGACCCCCGGACGGGGTACTTATTGTCGAATGACATTCCGAGCCTCATGGATGTTCCCGGAACCAGGTTTCCACGCGCACGAACCACGCCTCGCGGGATGCGGGGTCGAGCAGGATTTCGAAGTCGCCCATCGAGCGCAGCACATTGATGAAATCGGTCATGAATCCATATTTCGCGTCGGTGGCGGAAAGACCGTTGAGAAGCGCCGTCTCCTGTGCGTCGATGAGGTCGGTGACCGAGACTGCGCCGCGCGCGTACGCGTCGGTGACATTGGCGAGGTTCTCATCGGCGGCCGCCTGCGCCTCGCGCGACAAGTCGATGGCCGGCCATGAGCTTGCAGTCTGGTGCAACACCAGTCGCGTTCTCGCTTCGACGCCGTCCATGGTCGCCAGCCGGTCGGCTTCGCTGGCCCGCATCTCATGGCGCGCCTGAGAGCGCTCGGCGCCGCGTTGTCCGCCGGTGACCAGCGGCAATGTGGCCTGCAAAGACACGCTCCAGGATTCATCGTCGGGAGCGCCGGGAACATTCAGCGAACCCGCACCGCTCTTGTCGGTGAATTTGGAGCCGTTCGACACCAGCGCCAGGTCGGGTAGATAGTACGCGCGCCCAGCCGAGGTCAACGCGCGCTGCCGCGCCTCGAGCACGGAGCTCGCCTGCTTGATCTCCGGCGCGTTCTCGAGCGCCGTGTGCACGGCGTATTCCATGAACACCGCCCACTTGGCAGGCGTATCGAGAAACGCCTGGGTACGCGGGCTCGACACCAGCGTCAGCGGATCATCGATGCCCGACTCCACCGTGCTGAAAGGCTGGCTCGCCGGACGATGCAGGATGCGCAACATGTCGGTTTCCGCCTGCCGCCGGCCTGATTCCGCCGCCAGCAGCGTCTGTTTGTCGCGCGCGAGCTGCGCCACCCACCGCAGGTAGTCGGATCGCCCGGCCAGGCCGACCTCTTCGCGCACGCGCGAGATCTCGAGATTCTTCCGCGTGTTCTCGACGTTGCGCCGGCGGACTTCCTCGACCGATTTGGCTCGCAACACGTTGAGGTAGGCCGCAGCCGCGTCGGTAAGCGTATTCAGCATATCGGCGCGCTGGCTTTGTTCCTGCGCCGCGCCCAGAGACCTGGCAATGGAGTAGCCGGCCCAGGCTCGCTCGGAGTAGATGATCTGGCTGAACGAAAGTCCCGCACTGGTCGTGTCTTCGGCCTGGGTAAGCGGGCTGGCGCGGTCGTCATCGATGCGCGTGCGCGCGGCCGACGCCGATAACGATGGCAACAGTTCCCCACGTGCTATCCGCACATCGTCGAGCGCACTGCCCAGGCGTTCACGGCTTGCTGCCAGCGAAGGGTTGGCATCGAGCGCGGCGCGCATCGCCCCGAGCAGCGTGAGTGGCTGCGCACCATCGGGCTCCGCGTGCAACTGCTCTGCGTCCGCCAGGAATTGCCAGCGCGGCGAGAAACCGATCTCGCGCGCCACCTGCATGTTGATGACCAGCCGCTGCGAGGTGGGGAACGCCACGTCGAACTGCGCCGGATCCTCACCCTGCGCAATGCGCTGGATCATGATGGCCAGGCGCCGGGCCAGCCGCTCATTATCGCGCTCGGCGCCGCCCGTGGTCAGCAGCAGCCCGCCTTCGACGTCACCGCGGCCCATGACTGAAAAGGTAGGTAGCTTGCGTTGCGCGAGGCCGCGCGCGAGCTCGCGCGCCTGGCCTTCGTTGAATCGCAGCGGCGTCACGTACACCGCATCGGCTCCGGGCGGAAGGCTGGCGAGCACGGCGCTGACGTCATCGCCCACGCGCACGATGTCGATACGTATGTTGAGCGTGGCCGCAAGCTCGGTGGCCTTGCCCGACAGGGCCGGCAACGCGGCCAGCAGCGAGTTCTCCACGAGCGCCACCATGTGCTTGAAGCCGACGATGTCGTGAAACGCACGCACGTTGGTGGCGACGCTCTGAAAATCGGCCACGTACGTGAAATTGTGCCGTCCGCTGCGGCCCTCGATCAGTGGATAGGACTGCAGGACCGGGTCGATGACCAGCGGCGCGATGACGGGCTTGGGCAGGGACGCGCGCCGCGCCGCCTGTTGTGAGGTGAGTATGCCGAGCGTCACCACCACGTCCACGTCCCGATCGGCGAGCGCGCGGTCGAGGACCGCCGCCGCACCGTCGAGCGACCAGTCCCCGGCGAAACGCTTGTCGGGTGGCAGCACGACCTTGAGTCCTGACCCGGCGACATTGGCGATTTCGCGTTCGATGACCTCCGCGGTGAGCAGCTGCCGCACCGTGGGCCCGTCGGTAACCACGGCGACACGAATATCGCGCGCCTGCGCGGACCATGTGAGCAAGGACAATGCCAACGCACTGAGCGCCTGGCCGAAGCGAAAGCTCATCCGCGACTTCTCCCCGTCCGGCTCTTTGTTTGCGTGCATCTTAGTCCGCGTCCAACTGTGCTGTCATGCACAAATGTCGCCGGCGCGCGCACCGGCGACACGCATCGGCGCTACTCTTCGGTGCATGGTCAACGACAGTATCCCCGGCGAACAGACTGGCCAGCTCGAAGCGTTGCTCGAGCGCTGGCAGACCAGTCTCGACCTGCACGCACGATACGCAGCGCTCGATGAGGCGCGCTACTGGCACGTGCAGCCATGGCCCAAGCACGAACGCCCGCAGCGCTGGATCATCCAGCTGGCACGCAAGCGCATCCTCGCACTCAAACGCATCGTCGCGCAGCGCCAGGCCGAAGGTGATCGCGCCTTCATCGAAGGCATCGAGATCATGAGTTTTCTCGCCACGCTGGTGGGACTCACATCCGTGGAGCGATTCATTCCGCTGGCCACGCACGAAACCGAAAGACGTGACGTGCTGAGCGCGAAGCCGGAACCCGCGAAGGCGTCGCCTGCACCCGTGGCCGCCAGGAGTGCGCCAACGGCCGACACCACCCGTTCGCGTACACCCGCCGCATCGCGTACCGGCGAACACCGCCGGACTGCCGAAACCACTCGCCAGATGCCAGTGCTGGCGCAGCCCAGGCGTGAGGCGAAGCGCGATCCGGGTCGTCCGGCGACCATCAAGCCCCAGCCTGCCGCAAGACCCCAGCCTCCCGTCAGATCCCCTCCGTCCGTCAAACCCAGGAAAGCCCCGTCGACCGTCACGGCGCCCGAACACGTGGTGATCGCCGACGCCGTACGCTTGTTAGGCTGGGGCAAGCAGTGGCATGAGCTCGCGGACATGATCGCGAGACTCTCCGAGCGGCCCAGCCCCTCGGAAATCCGCCGCATCCTGCGCACCTACCGCGACCAGATCGACGCCGTCGCCACCCGCCGACGTGACTAGCGCAGGGATTACAAGCGCGTAATCTGCCGCGCCCGGGGCGGCGTTGTCTTGCGCGAAGGCGCGCTCCTCAGCAGAATCTGCGCCCCGGAACCCACGGAACTATCCGCACGGCCACCGCTCTCAACAGGCGCCATGATCAAGACGCAGAACCTGACCAAAAGCTACGACGGCCTGTTGGCCGTCGATGACCTCACTTTCAGCGTGGAACCGGGCGAAGTCCTGGGATTCCTCGGACCCAACGGAGCCGGCAAGTCCACCACCATGCGCATGCTGGCGGGCTTCATCACACCCACCAGCGGCACCGGCAGCATTTGCGGGCACGACGTCGCCACCGATGCGCTGGCCGCCAAGGCGGTGCTGGGCTATCTACCGGAAGGGGCACCGAACTACGGTGAAATGTCGGTGCGCAGCTTCCTCGAATTCATCGCCGACCTGCGCCGGCTCGAAGGCGCCCACCGCAAATCGCGCATGGACTACGTCATCGGCCGGCTCGAGCTCGAGCCCGTCATCACCCAGACCATCGAGACGCTGTCCAAGGGCTTCAAGCGCAGGGTCGGACTCGCCCAGGCCATCATTCATGACCCGAAGGTGCTGATCCTCGACGAGCCCACCGACGGCCTCGATCCGCTGCAGAAGCACCAGGTCCGTACGCTCATCGGCGAAATCGCGCGTGAGAAGACCATCGTCATCTCCACGCACATCCTCGAAGAAGTCGACGCCGTGTGCACACGCGCCATCATCGTGGCGAAGGGCAAACTCGTGGCCGACGACACGCCCGCCGGACTCAAGACGCGCGCCCCCTCGGGCCGTCTCGAAGACGTGTTCCGCTCCGTCGCCGCCTGAACCCCACTTTCCGGAGCCCCCTTTGAAAACCGTCGCAATCATCATGCGCCGCGAGTTCGCGAGCTATTTCGCCACTCCCATCGCGTATGTCGTCCTCGTCATCTTCCTGGCGCTGGCGAACCTGTTCGGCTTTTCCTTCGGTTCGTTGTACGAACGCGGCCAGGCGGATCTCACGCCATTCTTCAAGTTCCTGCCGTGGCTCTATCTTTTCCTGATCCCCGCGGTGTCGATGCGCCTGTGGGCGGAGGAACGGCGTAACGGCACCATCGAACTGCTGCTCACTCAGCCGGTTACCCTGTGGCAGGCGGTGCTGGGCAAGTTCTTCGCGGCCTGGGTGTTCGTCGGAATTGCGCTCGCGCTCACTTTCCCGGTCTGGATCACCATCAACTACCTTGGCAATCCGGACAACGGCGCCATCCTCGCCGCCTACCTGGGCTCGCTGTTCTTCGCGGGTGGATTCCTGGCCGTGGGCTCGTTCACCTCGAGCATCACCAAGAATCAGCTCGTCGCCTTTCTCATCGCCTTGCTGATGTGCTTCCTGTTGCTGGTGGCCGGGTATCCCGTGGTCACCGATTTCCTGCCGAAGTGGGCACCGCAGTGGCTGGTCGACGGCATCGCCTCGCTGTCGTTCGACACGCACTTCGAGAACATCATCAAGGGCGTGCTCGACCTGCGTGACGTGCTGTACTTCGTGCTGGTCACCATCTTTTTCCTGCTCGCGAGCACCGTGGTGCTGGACGCGCGCAAGTCGAAATAACCTGGTGTCAAAAACGATGTTCAAGAAATCCCATCTCGGCGCCACTGGCCTCGCGGTCGTCGGCGTGTTGTTCATCGCCATCATGCTGCTGGCCAACCTGCTGCTGCGTGGCGCGAAGTTCGATCTCACCGCCGACAATCTCTACACCATCTCCGACGGCACCGACCACATCGTGCACGGCCTCAAGGAGCCGGTGAACCTCTACCTGTTCTTCTCCGAGAAGACGGCCACGCCCATACCGCAGATTCGCAACCACGGCATCCGAGTGCGCGAACTGCTCGAAGAGCTGGTGTCGCGTTCGAATGGCAAACTCACGCTCAAGGTCATCGACCCCCAGCCGTTTTCCGAGGAGGAAGACCGCGCCCAGGAGCTCGGCGTCACTTCGATGCCCATCGGCGCCACCGGCGACAAACTCTATCTCGGCCTGGCGGCGACGAATTCCACGGACGGCAAGGAAGCCATTGCGTTCCTCGATCCGCAGTCCGAGGAGCAGCTGGAATACGACGTCGCCAAGCTGATCCACAAGCTCTCGAGCGCGAAGAAGCCGGTCATCGGCTGGTTGTCATCGGTGCCCATGCAGGGCGACTTCGACATGCAGACCGGCCGGCCGCGCCAGCCCTGGGTTGTCTACGGCCAGGTCGAGCAGCTCTATACGGTGCGCAACCTCGAACCGTCGCTCACCACCATCGGCAGCGACGTAGACGTGCTGGTCATCGTGCACCCGAAAGAGCTGCCGCCCGCGGCGCTGTACGCCATCGACCAGTTCGCACTGCGCGGCGGACACATTCTCGCCTTCGTCGATCCGAATGCGCAGATGGATACGGCCGGGGCCGACCCTAACAACCCGATGGCGGCGATGACCGCCGACAAGTCCTCGCATCTCGAACCGCTGCTCACCGCGTGGGGCCTGGAATTCAAGTCCGACCAGGTGGTCGCGGATCTCGAGCGCGGGCTCTCGGTGTCGATGCGCGAGGGTGAGGCGCCGTCGCAGCACATCGCCATCCTCGGATTCGACCACGGCAGCATGTCCAAGGATGTGGTTACCGCGCGGCTCGATTCCATCAACATGGCGACGGCGGGTAGTTTGAAGCCCCTGTCTTCGTCGAAAGAGGGCGGAACCAAGGTCAAGGTCGAGCCTCTCATTACGACCAGCGCGCAGGCGGGACTGATACCGGCGCAGCGCTTTGCCATGATGAGTGACCCGGCTTCGCTGCGTGACGGCTTCAAGCCGACCGGCGAGATCGTGGTCGCCGCGCGCGTTTCCGGAAACGGGGTCAGCGCATTTCCCGATGGCCCACCGCCGGGTGCGGCCGCGGCGCCCGATGCGCTGAAGGCGTCCGCGAAGCCGCTGAACATCGTGGTCATTGCGGATTCGGACCTGCTGTCCGACTTCATGTGGGTGCAGCAGCGCAATTTCTTCGGCCAGACCATCGCGCAGCCGTTCGCCAACAACGGCGAGCTGGTGTGGAACGCGCTCGACAATCTCAGCGGCAGCGCCGATCTCATCAGTATTCGCGGACGCGCACCCTACTCCCGACCGTTCGAGCGCGTCGAAGAGCTGCGTCGCGCCGCCGACGCGCGCTTCCGCTCCACTGAGCAACAGCTCGAAACACAACTGCAGCAGACCGAGGAACAGCTCAACAAGCTGCAGAGTGCGCAACCCGGCGGCAATGAAGCCATTCTTTCACCTGAAGCGGCCAACGCCATCGAGCGCTTCCAGGATGAAAAACTGCGCATTCGCAAGGAACTGCGCAAGACGAAAGCCGATCTCGAGCTCGACATCAAGGCGTTGGGTACGCGCCTGAAACTCATCAACGTGCTCACGATGCCGCTGACCATCATCGGCATTGGCCTCCTCGTGTACTTCTGGCGCAAGCGCCGGCGCCATGCCATTGCCATGCTTCGCAAGGGGAGCGCGGCATGAACCAGAAAAAGTTTCTCGCATTGACCGTCACCACCGTGGTGGTGCTGGCCGCGGGCGTGTGGATCTCGATGCACCGCTCGAGCAAGCAGTCGGACCTCGGTGGCACCGCAATGTTCGCCGATCTCAAGCCGGCGCTCGGCGAAGTTTCGGAAGTGCGCTTCGCGAAGGGCGACGGCAGCCGCACCACGCTGCGCAAATCTGCCGATGGCTGGACAGTGGTCGAACGCCAATACCCGGCCGATGCTTCGCGCGTGCGCGAACTCGTGCTGAACCTCGCCAGCCTCAAGGTGGTCGAGCGCAAGACGCAGGACCCGGCTAACTACGCCAGACTCGGCGTCGAGGCGCCCGACAGCCCCACGGCCGGCAGCACGCTGGTTGAGGTAATTGCGGACAAAAAGACCTGGTCACTGATCGTCGGCAAGGGCGCCGACGGCAAAGCCATCTATGTGCGCAAACCGGACGAGACGGTGAGCCTGCTGGCAGCTCCTTTCATCACGGTCGATCCGGATCAGAAGCGCTGGATCGATCGGCTGCTGGTCGACGTTCCCGGTGCGAACGTGCACGACGTCTCCGTCAAACTCGCCAACAGTCCGGCCTATGTGCTGACGCGTGCCGCGCGCGGCGCCCAGGATCTTTCCGTGAGCCCGGTTCCGAAGGGCCGCAAGGCCGCCACCAGCATGTCGCTGGGTTCGCAGACCGAAGCGCTGGCTGCATTCCACTTCGACGATGTACGCACCGCACCCTCGGCGGCCCCAGGCGCCAGCGACACGGCGACCTATCGCATGTTTGACGGCCAAGTCATCGAGTTCACAGGACACCGCGAAGGCGACAAGGCATTCGTGACGGTCGCCACGCGTCGCGATCCGGCGCTGGCGGCAAAATTCCCCGAGGCGCCGCCCCCGCCCGCGCCTCCATCCACGCCGGCGGCTCCTGCAACGGCGCCCGCGGCGACACCCGGTGCCGATCAGATCGCGGAAAAACTCGGTGCCCGAGCGAAGGGCATGGAATTCGAGATTCCCGCGTACAAATACGAGGCGATTTTCCGCAAGCCGGAAGAATTGCTGGAGAAGCCGGCCGAGTCTGTGAAGGACTAGGAAGGGGGTGCGGTTTGGGGGGGTGCGTGCCCCAGCGAGCAGTCCGCGCACAGAAGTTCGTTCGCCCTTCGTAACGAGGGGCGGTTTGGGGGTGTGCGGGCCCCAGCGAGCAGTCCGCGCACAGGATTTCGTTCGCTTTTCGCCGGGCCCTTCGTTCGGGGTGGCAACGCCAGTTTGCGGGCCGCCGCCACACGCGATGACACTTTCGTGCAGTTGGAGTTGTAAGGCGGCGAGAGTCCGCATGAATTAGAGAGGCGGCTTCGTGCCTAACGAGGCCAGGTATCCCGGCCCGCTCTCTCAGCTCCTGTGCGCGGACTGCTCGCTGGGGCTCATACGTCATCTAACCGCGCCCCGCTTTCCTGCTGCGGTGGTAAGACAAAGAGCCGCACGGAATTGAGGTCTTCCCACCGCGTGGGGTTACACGCCTCT
>DASQJS010000431.1:0-6073 GCA_035630995.1 Steroidobacteraceae bacterium
GGCGAGCGGCCCGTGGCGCCGGTCTACATCGATGGCGAGAAGGGGCCGACGCTCAAAGGCGAGCGTATTGCCGAGGAATTCCAGGACCTGGTCGAGAAATACGTGGCGCGGCGCTTCACGCGCAAGACCGACGTGGCGGCCGAGCAAGGAGTCACAGCATGAGCAGCAGTACCGACGACACCCTGATCAACAAGGCCTGTGTGCCCTGCCATGGCGGCATCAGCGCGCTCAACCGGACCGAAGCAGAAAGGTTGTTAGGCCAGCTCCTGGCCAGGAATGGCGACGGCTGGAAAATCATCGAAGACGGCAAGGCGATCAAGCGTGAATTCAAGTTCCCGGATTTCTACCGCACCATGAGCTTCGTGAACGCCGTGGCGCACATCGCCAACCGCGAAGATCACCATCCCGACATCGAGTGCGGCTGGGGCTACTGCCGCATCCGCTACCAGACGCACGCCATCGGCGGGTTGCACGAGAACGATTTCATCTGCGCCGCCAAGATTGACGGGCTGGTCTGAGTTCATGCGTCATGTCACCGCTCGGACGACGCCGCTTCGGCGGCGTTTTCCGGCGTGGGCGTCAGCCCTGAGGAAGTAGCCATGTTCGATGACACACGCAAGCGCTGGTGGGCGCTGTATGTCCTTTGCGCCGGCGTATTGATGATCGTGCTCGACACGACCATCGTGAATGTCGCGCTGCCCTCGATCCGGGAAGACCTGAAGTTTTCCGAAACCTCTCTGGTGTGGGTGGTCAACGCCTACATGCTCACCTTCGGCGGTTTCCTCTTGTTAGGCGGGCGCCTGGGCGACCTCTTCGGTCATCGCCGCCTGTTCCTGCTGGGATTGATCCTGTTCACGGCGGCATCGAT
Source organism: Steroidobacteraceae bacterium (assembly GCA_035630995.1). Taxonomy (GTDB): domain Bacteria; phylum Pseudomonadota; class Gammaproteobacteria; order Steroidobacterales; family Steroidobacteraceae; genus CADEED01. The sequence continues at coordinate 869 of DASQJS010000431.1, forward strand.
CGGCTGCGGCGTTGCCACTTCGCAGGGGATGCTGGTCACAGCGCGTGCCGTCCAGGGCCTGGGAGGCGCGGTCGTGACCGCGGTGGCACTGTCGCTCATCATGGACCTGTTCACGGAGAACGCGGATCGTGCGAAGGCCATGGGCATCTACGGCTTCGTCTGCTCGGCCGGCGGCAGCATCGGCGTGCTGCTCGGCGGATTTCTCACCACCACTCTCAACTGGCACTGGATCTTCCTCGTCAACGTGCCTATCGGCGCCCTCGTCTATGCGTTCTGCGTGCGCCTGCTGCCGCACGCGCCAGGAACGGCGAGCGGCGCAAGGCTCGATGTCGCAGGCGCCGTGACGGTGACCACCTCGCTCATGCTGGCGGTTTACGGCATCGTCAACGGTCACGAAGCCGGCTGGACGTCGCCGCAGACGCTCGCCACGCTCGGAAGCTCCGTCGTGTTGCTGATCGCCTTCCTCTTGATCGAGGCACGCGTTCGCAATCCTCTGATGCCACTCACCCTCTTTCGCCTGCGCAATGTTGCCACTGCAAACATTGTGGGTGTGCTCTGGGCAGCGGCGATGTTCGCGTGGTTCTTCATTTCCGCGCTCTACCTGCAGCGCGTGCTGGGCTACAACGCTATGCAGGTGGGTCTCTCGTTCCTGCCGGCCAATCTCATCATGGCGGCGTTTTCACTCGGGCTCTCCGCGAAGATCGTCATGCGTTTCGGCATTCGCACGCCACTCGCCGCAGGCTTAGGCTTAGCCGCGGCTGGCCTCGCTCTCTTTGCGCGCGCGCCGCTGGACGGTGGATTCATGGTGGACGTGCTGCCGGGCATGATCCTGCTCGGAATCGGCGCGGGCATCGCGTTCAATCCGCTGTTGCTGGGTGCGATGAGCGACGTGGCGCCGAGCGAATCCGGCCTCGCCTCGGGGATGGTGAACACGGCTTTCATGATGGGTGGCGCACTCGGTCTCGCGGTGCTCGCGAGTTTTGCCGCCATGCGCACCGATGCGCTGCTGTCCGCGGGGTCCGACGGAGTCACGGCATTGAACGGCGGCTATCAGCTCGCGTTCCTGCTCGGCGCCGCAAGCGCAGCCATCGCGGCAATCGCCGGGGGCATATTCATGCGTACCCGCGCCGCACCCGTGCCGAACGGCCTGGTGTCAGGAGCCGAGTGATCGCAACCGCATCCTGACGCCATTGGCGAACGACGCATACGCGCGCGATACCTTGCCGTCACCGCTCCAGTACGCCGACTGCGCAAAGGCCTCGTGGCAGCCGCCCTCGCCGAGATAGATGCGGTAGTGGTGTAGCGCCCGGGTCTTCGCCGCCGGAACATTCTCGCGCGCAATGTAGTGGATCAGCGCCGGGGAGTTGACGACCTCGGCCACGGCCATCTGGCAACCGTGAGTGAGGACCGGCGTGCATTGCGCATTCGGCGTGACGCGGTGCCAGCGCAACCGGTGGAAATGGATGATGAACGGCGGCAGCTCGCTCATGTGAATCGTGAGCAGCGACTCGGCGTCCTGCAGCGAGAAGCTGCAACGCTCGAAGCGCTCCGTATCCATCGTCGGCAGCAGGATTTTGGGGACGATCTCGATCGCCATGCGGCGAAGTATTGCCGAACGGCCAGCGGCGCGGACGGCCGGGCCTGAGGAACTGTGACCGGCGCCTAATTTGAACGGCGCGATTCGAAACGCAGCAGGTACAGGCCGCTGCCGATGATCACGGCGGCGCCCACCAGCGTCTGCCATTCGGGCATCACCGACCAAACAAAGAAATCGATCAGGATCACCCATGCCATGCCCGAATATTCGAGCGGCGCCACGCTGGCCGCGGGCGCGTGCTTGAACGCCTTGGTGATGCCCCATTGCCCGACTGCGCCGGTGACGGCGATTCCGCCGATGATCAGGTAGTGCTCCCTGTGAATGGCTTGCCAGCCCTGCGGAGCGAGCAACGTCAGAACCGTCGCGCCGACGGCCAGCATGCAGGTCATCCAGAACACCATCGACTGCGTGGTGTCGGTCCGCCCGATGATCTTCACGAGGATCGACGACAACGCATAACACAGCGCGGTGCCCAATATGGCGAGCGGTGCCGCCCAACCCACGATTTCGGGCGGACGAACGAAGAGCACGCCCATGAACCCGATAGCGATAGCTACCCACTGCGAGCGGCTTACGCGCTCACCCAGCGTGAGAACCGAAAGGATTGCTATCAGCAGGGGTGCAACGAAGAACAAAGCGTAAGTCTTGGCCAGCGACAGTTGCTGAATTCCGAAGACGAACGTCGCCATCATGATCACCGAAAGTACGCCGCGAATCAGGTGCAGCGGCCAGCGCACGTTCAGCAGCTGCTTCGGCCCGCCCGCATACATCGCCCACGCGAAAACCAGGGGCAGCGCGGACAATCCGCGAAGTGCGGCAACCTGCATGGGCGGATAGTCATTCGACAGCAGCTTCAGGCCCGCATCCATCAATGAGAACGCCGCGACGCCCGCGAGCATTGCCGCCATTCCCGCCAGGCGGTGCTGTTTCATGTCTTGCATGGCGTTCTTGCGGTCAGCGCGCGGCCACTGGCAGCTCGCCGGCGAGGCCCATCGCGCGTTCGATGAACATTCGCTTCGCCAGCGTGGACCGACCGACCCATGGCATGCCGCGCTGCGCGATCTCGGCAACGCGGCCCGTTCCGCGCGCCAGCAGGCGATCGAACGCGTCGATGGCGCTGCTCATCAGATCGTTCTCGGAACGCCGCCAGCGTTCGTAGCGCCGCAGAATGCGCTCTGCCCCGGGATCCTCGCGGCCCTTCACGCCTTCGGCCAGCACATCGGCCAGCGCCGCGGCGTCTAACAGCCCGAGATTCGCGCCCTGTCCGGCCAGCGGATGGACCACGTGTGCGGCGTCGCCTACCAGGGCCACGCGCGAGGTGACGTATGCATCGGCCGAAAGCCGCCACAATGGAAACTTCAGGCGTTCGCTCACCAGGCGCACTTTGCCGAGCGCACCGTCGAAATCGGATTCCAGCTCGCGTTCGAAAGCTTCCGGCGCGATGGCCAGCAGCCGCTCGGCGCGCGCCGTGGGGACCGACCATACAATGGAGCTGTTCGCGTCCTTCAACGGCAGGAAGGCCAGGGTTCCGTCGCCGAGGAAGCGCTGCCATGCGGTGTGCTCGTGCGGCCGGGCCGTGCTCACCATGGCAACGATGGCGGTCTGCCCATAGTCGGCACGCGCGGCGCCCAGCCCAGCCAGCTCACGCACGCGCGACTGGGCGCCATCGGCACCGATCACCAGCCGTACACGCACCCGGCGTTCGCCGGCAGTCAGCACCACGGCGTCACGCTCCTGATCGAGCGCGCTGATCTCACCGGTGACGAGCGCGATTCCGGCTCGGCACGCCGCGCCAGCCAGTGCCGCCTGCAATACCGCGTTCTCGGCAATGACGCCGAGGTTGCGCTCGCCCATTTCCGCGGCATCGAACACCAGCGCGTCACCGCCATGCGGCGGAACGTCGGCGTGCCACACCTGCATGCGCTCGAAAGCCTCCGCGCGCGTGGCGGCGATGTCGCTCCAGGCGTCCGCGGCCCGCAGGATTCTTTCGCTGGCCCGCGACAGCGCGAACACGCGCAGGTCGATTGGGAGTTCCCTGGTCCGGTCGAGTGGCTCGGGAATGCGCCGGTCGAACACCGCGACGCGCGCCGGCGGAATACCTGACTGGCGCGCGACGAGAATGGCCGCCGCCAGCCCGATGGGGCCCGCGCCCACCACGGCCACGTCGTAGTCGATGCTCATTCGAGTGGCAGGCCGCGCGCCAGCCGCGGCATGCGGCCGGCGAAGCCCCAGCTCACTCGCGACAACGCACGTTTGGCAGCGGGACTCATGTCGAACAACAGCAGGCCGAAGTTGCGCACCAGGCCGACGCCCGGCGTATCGCTGCCGAAAAGTTTCACGAGACCGTCGGTGAAGCGCGTAACCCCTTTTCGATCTTCCGCGCGCCATGCGGCGAACTTCTCGAGCAGCTCGGACGTCGTGAGTGCGAAGTCGGAATTCGACGCGCCACTCGCCAGCATTTCCGCCAGGGTGGCGGCGTCGCGCAGCCCCAGGTTGAAACCCTGGCCTGCGACCGGGTGCAGCGCCTGTGCGGCGTTGCCGATGAGCACGACGCGGCCGGACACGGTTTCTTCGGCGCGCGTCAGCGTGAGTGGATAGGAGTTGCGGCGCCCGATGCGCGTCCAGCGGCCCGCGCGCCAGCCAAACGCGGTGAGCAGCTCGGCGGCGAACCCGGCTTCGTCGAGTGAGATCAGTTCCGCGGCGCGCGCGGGGCTCACCGCCCACACCACGGCATACCCGCCGCCGGTCACCGGCAAAACCGCGAGCGGACCAGACGCGGTAAATCGCTCGAAGGCCTCACCCGTGTGGGGTCTCTCCGTGGCGGCGTTCACCACGATGGCGACCTGGTCGTAGTTCTCGACTGCGGCCTCGATGCCCGCGCTGGCGCGCAACACCGACCCCGCGCCATCCGCGGCCACCGCCACCGCGGCGCGAACCTTTTCGGTGATCCCTTCGAGACCCAAGTCCAGCAGGACGCCATCTTCGCGCAATGTCGCGCTCTTCAACTGCGCGGGCATGGCAATGGTGATGTTGGGCGCTTCGCGCAATGCCTTCCACAACGCGCGGCCGATGACGCGATTCGGAACGACGTAGCCGAAGGCTTGAACGCCCTGCTCGTGCGCATCGAGCCGCGCGACGCCGAAGCGTCCGGCGTCGGATACATGAATGGAGCGAATCGGCGAAGCGTCGCCCGACATCTCGGGCCAAACGCCCAGAGTCTCGAAAATCTGCCGCGACCCGTTGCCGAGCGCCGTGGTGCGTTCATCGAAGCTCGGTTGCGCCGCCGAATCCGGCGGCACGCCTTCGACGAGCAGCACGCGCAGAGGGGTGGCACGCAATGCCAGGGCGAAGCTGGCACCCACCATGCCGCCACCGACGATCACGACGTCCCACTCTTTCATTGAATGGCTTTCATTTCACGCGACCGACGCCATGAGCCGCTCGATCTCGACGGCTTCCTTCGGGCAATGCTCCGTGAGGACTTCACAACCATCGCGGGTCACTACCACGTCGTCCTCGATGCGGATGCCGATGCCCTGGAACTTCTTCGGCGCGCCCTTCGTGCCCGGGGCCACGTAGATGCCCGGCTCTATGGTGAGCGCCATGCC
>DASQJS010000432.1:0-4676 GCA_035630995.1 Steroidobacteraceae bacterium
GCGGCTCGCAGATAACAATAATCGGTCATGAACGCTCGCCCCGAATCCACGCTCGCTCCAGCCGCGCCTCTGCCCGCCGAATTTCGTTCGGCGCTCGAGTTGGCGCAGGCGGCGGTTTGGGACTGGCATGTCTCCGCGGATCACTTTCAGGTCGACGAGCCATGGCTGCGCGCGTTGGGCATCGACGTGCATGCGAGCGCCATGCCCTGCGCAGAATGGAAGCGGCGCATCCATCCAGACGATCTCGGCGCGTTCATCGCGGCCACCGATTCCTGTCACCACGGTGGCGACCGGTTCGAATGCGAATACAGGTTGTTAGCCGCGGGGCATCGCTGGCTGTGGGTCCTGCATCGCGGGCGCGTCGTGCTGCGCGAGCGCGATGGATCCGCGCAGCGCATCGCCGGATTGCTGCTCGACATCGACCGGCGCAAGAGCGAAGAGGTGGCGCGCAGCGACAGCGAGTCGCGCCTCGCGACCGCGTTGTGGGGCGCGCGCGCCGCATTCTGGCAGTGGCACGTACCCAGCAATGCCCGCACCTCGAGTCCGTTGTGGCTGGCGATGACGGGCTACTCGCGGGCGCAGTGGGACGTGATGCCGAACCCGTGGTTCAGCAACCTGCATCCCGACGATCGCGAGCGTGTCGACCGGCAGCTGCAGGAACACGCGCAGGGCGAGCGCGACTCGGTCGAGTTCGAATACCGCTTTCAGACCGCTGGCGGCGAGTATCGCTGGATGCAGGATCGCGGCCGCGCGGTCGAATGGGACCTGCAGGGACGCCCGGTGCTGGTCATCGGCGTCACGCTCGACATCGACGCCGCCAAGCACGCCGAAGCGCACTTGCGTTCCAGCGAATCCATGCTGGAAACCGCCGCGTGGGGCGCCGGCATCGGCCTGTGGGAAACCAACTTCATCACCGACAAGACGCGCTGGTTCAACGACTGGTGCGACCGTCACGACATCCATCCGTGCGACGGTGACGATCACGTTCAGCGCTGGGACTCGTACCTGCATCCCGACGAAGGTCCGGAGGCGACGCGCCGCTTTTCCGAACACGTCGCCGGCAAGGCCGAGTACTACGACGCGGAATATCGCATCAAGACCCGCTCGGGCGCCTGGCGCTGGGTGTTCGAGCGCGGCCGCGTGGTCGAGCGCGACGCGCGCGGCAAGGCCGTGCGCATGCTCGGCGTGTGCATGGACCTCGACGAAACCAAGGTCGCCGAGCGCCGCGCGAATGCGCGCAACGAGCGCGTCGAGGCGGCGCTCCAACTAACTACCGCCGGTGTCTGGGACTGGGACGTGGAACACGGGCTCACGAACGACACCGATGGCTACTACCGCGTGTTCGGCGTGGATCCGGCGTTCGCGCGCGCCAACATCCTGACCTGGCGGCAGCTGCTCGGCACCGACCCGGACTGCGAGATCGAGCGATTCCGCGAGCGCCTGCTGCACGTCGACTCCGCCGCCGAAGTTCTCGAAACCGAATATCGCTTCCGCCACACGGATGGAAGCTGGCACTGGGCGCTCGATCGCGCGTATGTCGTGGACCGCGCGCCAGACGGATCGACGCGCCGGGTGCTCGGTCTCGTGGTCGACATCACCGCGCGCAAGATCCGCGAGACCGGACTGTCGGCGGCCGACCAGCGCTTCCGGGCGATCGCCCGCGAACTGCGTTGCGTGATCTATGAGATCGAAGCGGAAACCGGCATGTCCACCGGCGAAGGCGTCGAGCGCGTGCTCGGCTACAGCAATGCCGACCTTCCGCGCCCCGGCGACTGGGCGGCGCTGGTGCATCCGGACGACCAGCCGCTGCTCAGGCAATGGTTCGATAACCGCGCCGAATCCATGGTCGCGCTTCAATACCGCATCCGACATCGCGACGGCCACTACATCACGTTGCTGGATTCTCCCTGCGTGGTGCGAGACGCCGCCGGCAAGGTGGTGCGCATCGTCGGCGTGGCCATCGATATCAGCGAGCAGGCGAGCGCCCAGGAGGCGTTGCGCGCCTCGCAGGAATTGCTGCAAATCGTGGCGGCCGGCACCGGTGACTGGCTGATCCTGGTCGACTCGCAGCGCTGCGTGCAATTCATCAATCGCGACATCGCCTCACATTCGCGCGAAAGCATCATCGGCCGGCCGCTCGACGAGATCGCCGAACCCGCCGACCGCCAGGACATCCTCGCGGCGCTCACCCAGGTCCTGGAGACCGGCGAGCCGGTCGACCTGCAAATGGCGAGCAACGGCAAGGACGGACGCATCTTCGATTCGCGGGTGCGTGCGGTTCGCTCACCGAACGGCATCACCGGTGCAGTGATCAACATCACCGAGATCACCGACCGCCAGGCGGCCATGCACCTGCGCGAGACCCAGGCGCGCATGTTCGAGCTGCTGCACGAAGGCGTGGTGGTGATCGACGTCAACAACATGATTCGCATGGCGAATCCCGCCTTCGAGCGCATGTTCGGTTTCACCGCAGGCGCCGCCGTCGACACGTCCATCGGCGATCTCATTGCACAGCCTCCGGGCCCGCTCCGCGAGCGGCTCGATCAACAGTTGCTGGGAAACATCGCCGAGCCGCCCGGCCTCACGCCGGTCGAGTTCAAATGCCGCCGGCGAGATGGGTCCACCTTCGAGGCGGCCTGTGTTGCCACGCTCACGCATGTCGACGGCGCCACGCACCGGCTCGCGGTCATTACCGACGTCACCGAACGCCGCGGGCTCGAGCGTGAGATCCTGGAGATCGCCGGCCGCGAACAATTGCGCATCGGCTCGGACCTCCATGACGGGTTGGGACAGGATTTGACTGGTGTTGCGTTGATGTTGCGCAGTGTGGTCGCGCAGCTACGCAAGGAGAACTCGACGGCGCGTACCGACGTCGAGGACATCATCACCCTGGTGAACGGCGCAATCGAGAGCACGCGCGCAATGGCGCGCGGCCTCGCGCCTGTGGGCGCAGATCGAGGTGGTCTCATCGCCGGCCTGCAGTCCATGGCTGTGCGGGGAATGGAGCGATATGGCGTCCGGGCCCACTTCAATACCTCGCTCAAAGAGCCTCTGACGCTCGATGATGGTGCTGCAACGCACCTTTACCGCATCGCCCAGGAAGCTTTCACCAACGCAATCCGCCATGGACGCGTCACCCAGGTCACGATTGAGCTCGCCACGGCAGAAGGAACGTTGACCCTCAGCGTTCAGGACAACGGTAGGGGTTTCGATGAACGAAACGCGAGCAATAATGGGATGGGGATGAAGCTGATGCGCTATCGCGCACAAATGCTGGGCGGGGACGTCAGCATCGCGAACAACAAGGGCGGAGGCGTCATCGTCCGATGCACCTGTCCGCATCGCGCACCCCTCGGCGGGGAGAAGCTGCCGCGCGGCGGATTCCCGTTAAAGGATTGATTGACCCAATTAAATCGGGTCTAACTATAGTGGCGTATACCTATGTCGAAGCATTGACGCTCCGCAGTATCCGCGTCACGATTCACGCCTAATAAATGGGCGTAGGGGATCGAACATGACCGCAGCGATGGCCACCAAGCGCCAGATTCTCATCGTCGACGACCATCCGATCGTTCGGCAGGGGCTTCGGCGCATGTTCGAGGCGGAGCCGGACCTCACGGTCTGCGGCGAAGCCGACAGTGAACCGGCCGCCCGCGAAGCCATTCGTGCCCGCAAACCGGACATCGTGGTGGTGGACCTGTCGCTCGAGCGCGGTGATGGCATAGAACTTGTTAGGCAGATGCACGCCGAGATGCCCGAGCTGCGCATGCTGGTGTTGTCCATGCACGACGAAACCATCTATGCCGAACGCCTGCTCGCGGCTGGCGCCATGGGCTACATCATGAAGCAGGCGGCTTCCGACCAGCTGCTCATCGCGGTACGACGCGTGCTCGATGGACGTACCTATGTCAGTGAGACCGTCCAGCGTTCCCTCGATCAGCGCGCCGGTGAGAACCGCTCGGAAACCAACGATCCCGTCGCGCGCCTGTCGAACCGCGAAGTGCAGATCCTCAACATGATCGGCCGCGGCATGAGCTCGCGCGAAATCGCGCAGGAATTCACCCTCTCGGTGAAGACCATCGAATCCCATCGCCAGACCATCAAACATAAACTGGGCCTGGCCACCAACAGCCAGTTGCTCCAGTACGCCATGAAGTGGTTCTCGGGCGGGACACAGCGCAGCTAAGACGGTGCCGGGCCGGGAAACCGGGAAAACTCCCAGTCATTTCGCCGAATTGTCGCGCTCCGGCCGGAGTTTTCCCGGTTTCCCGGCCCGGCACCGGCATTTCAAACCCATGCCGCCTACACGTCCTCTAAGGTACATACGAGGGAGAGACGTTTGGCAGATGGTGCGACAGCCCGGATGACGATCGCTGACAAAGGCAGGGCCGACACGGTCGTCGATTTCGATGTGGCGCTCATCGAGCGCGCACGGAAGGGCGATTCAAAGGCCTTCGAACGTCTCTACCGCGACCACGTGGGTCGCGTGCACGGGCTTTGCCTGCGCATGACGCGCAACCCGGATCAGGCGGCCGACTGCGCCCAGGATGCCTTCATCAAGGCCTGGAAGGCGCTGCCGAAATTCGAGGCGCGCAGCAGCTTCTCCACCTTGTTGCACCGTATTGCGGTGAATACCGTGCTCGAGAAGCGGCGGGGCCCCTCGAACGCGGAAATCG
>DASQJS010000433.1:0-9366 GCA_035630995.1 Steroidobacteraceae bacterium
TTTTCTTCGTCGGCGCCTTGTTAGGCATGATGCTGCCGGCGCTGCTGTACGTGACCTTCGTCGCGCCCGGCACCGACATCAAGGGGCTGGCCATCAGCGCCGTGCTCGCGCAGACCATCGGGGCCACTGCCGGACCATGGCTGGGGTTGTGCGTCGCCGGGCTCGGCGTGTGGATCCTGTTCAAGACCCAGCTCGATTGCGTGGAAGGCATGACGCGTTCCATTACCGACATCCTGTGGACCGGCAGCGCGCGCGTTCGCCGCTGGCGCGGCGGCGATGTACGCGCGGTGTACTACACGGTGCTGGCCGTCGTGGTGGTCTGGGGGATCATCGCGCTCAAGCTCGCGGCGCCAGTAATGCTGCTGCAGATTGGCGCGAACATCGCCAGTGCGATCTTCGTGATCGCGTCACTGCACGTGATGTACCTGAACACGCGCATCCTGCCGATCGCGCTCCGGCCGCCCCTGTGGCGCCGCCTCGCGCTCGTGGGCATGGCGCTGTTCTACGGGTTCTTCGTGGTGCTGGTAACCCGGTCGCTGTTGTAGACCTCAACGTTTGCGGCTGATCTCGATTCCGTTGCCGACTTCGATCAGCACAGAATCCATGTCTCCCGCGGCGCGCACGCGCTGGCGATAGGCATCGGCGTGCGGACGCGCGCTCTCGGGGAGCAGCATGTTGTCGGCGGCGATGATGCCGCCCATGGCGAGCTTGGGGTGCACGAGCTCGAAGCACGGCAGGTACAGATCCTTCCACACGTCGAGCAGCACGAAATCGAAAGGGCCGGGCAGGGAGCGCAGCGAGTCCAGGCAGTCGCCGGCATAGAACTCGACGCGGCTCGACAGGCCGGCGCGCGTGAGCGCCTGGCGCGCGTGCTCGATCTTGTTTTCCTTGAGCTCGAGCGACTGGACCTTTCCGCCCGTGGTTCGCGCCGCGGCGCCCAGCCACACGGTGGAATACCCGTACGAGGAGCCGAGCTCGAGGATGCGCTTCGAGTGCGCCCCCGTCGCCAGTAGATAGAGAAGGATGCCGGCTTCGCGTCCCACTGGCAGCAGCAGGTCGTCGCGATTGGTGCCGGGCGCCGAGAAGCGGCGCTGTTCTTCTTCGGCGCGGCGCTCGAATTCGGCGAGCACGCGTTCGATGACAGGATCGACTAGAGGCATGCGGGATCTTTTGGGTTCGCGGGCCTTGGGCCTCGACGGCCGGCATAGTGCATGGTTGTCCGCGGGTTGGCGAGTGCCACCAGAAAACTTTGCTAGCCAGTGATCGGACATGAAATTTCCGCATGGATCCCCGGGGTTTGTAGGACGTCGTGAAGCCGCCACCACATATTCCGTGCGACGTTGCACTGGCGTACGCCCCAAACGCGTGCTAGCCGGCGACGGACCTCGGCTCCCGGGCCGCCGTTGCGTTGCTGCGGAAACGCCCGCACTATCGCCGTCCTGATGACGGTCCCTGGTGATTTCACGTTCGACTTTCGTCGTACCGGGCCGCGCCGACGCGCCGGCCAGACCAAAACGCAAGGAATGAAACATGCGCAATGCGCTCGTCAGAGTAGTTAGTGTTCTCGGCCTGGGGTGCATCGCGCCGGGCACGGCAATTGCCGCCGACAATGATGGGCTTGCGTTGCCGCCCGGATTTTCCGCGGTGGTGGTACACGAGGGCCAGGGCACGGCCCGCCATCTCGACGTGGCCGCGAACGGGGATATTTACGTAGCCGGCCGCAACGGACTCTCCGCGATGCGCGACACCAATCGCGACGGCAAGGCCGATATCGTCGCGACTTTCGGCGATGTGAAGGGCACGGAACTACGCCTGTTCAGGAACTGGCTGTACGTGTCCGACGACGTCGGCGTGTACCGCTACGCGCTCGCCAAGGCCCAGCTTGCCCCCGCGGGTTCACGCGAAACCGTGGTCAGCGAATTTCCGAAGGAGCGGCAGCATTCGGACAAGACTTTCGCGCTCGATGCGAAGGGCACTCTCTATATCAACGTCGGTGCGCCTTCGAACTCCTGCCAGGAGAAGGACCGGCAGGAAGGCTCACTGGGATTGAACCCCTGTCCCATCCTCGAGAAGTACGGCGGTGTGTGGGTGTTCGACGGGACGAAGCTGAACCAGACTCCCGCGAACGGCCGGCGCTTCGCGACCGGCATGCGCAATGCCGTGGCCATCGAGTGGAACGCCACGCAGAACTCACTGTTCGCCGTGATCCACGGCCGCGACTCGCTGGACACGCTATTCCCTACGCTCTACACCGCGGAAGACAACGCCACGCGCCAGGCCGAGGAGTTCCACCAGATCGTCGATGGGGGAGACTACGGCTGGCCATACACCTTCTTCGACACCAGGCTGGCCAGGCGCGTACTCGCGCCGGAGTACGGCGGCGACAAGACGAAAGAGCCCGAAGCCGGAAAATATCCGGAGCCGCTGGTTGCGTTTCCCGCGCACTGGGCGCCTAACGACCTGCTGTTCTATTCGGGCAAGAGCTTCCCGGCGAAATACCGCGAAGGCGCGTTCATTGCGTTCCATGGCAGCTGGAACCGCGCCCCCGAGCCACAGGCCGGTTACAAAGTGGTGTTCCAGCCTATGAAGGATGGCAAGGCTAACGGCCCCTATGAAGTCTTCGCAGATGGATTCGCGGGCGATATGAAGGACAACAGTCCGCGAAATGCGCAATACCGTCCCGTCGGTCTGGCGGTGGGGCCGGATGGGTCGCTCTTCATTGCCGACTCGCAGAAAGGTCGCGTGTGGCGGATCTCGTACCGCGGAAAATGAGCGCGCGATCGCTACGCCTGGCGGCGGTGTTCGCTGGACTGTGGCTTGCTGCCGCCAGTTCGGTCGCGAATGAGCCTGCGCCTGGCCAGTTGCTCTACAACAAGCATTGCCTCGCCTGCCATCAGGCCGATGGTGGTGGCGTGCCTAACATGCAGCCGGCCATTGCCGGTGGAACCTGGGTGAAGGGCGATGCGCGCGCGCTGGCGTTGTTCGTGATGTCGGGCGGCTTCGATTCCGCGTCGCGCAAGGACAGCGACGTCGGCAACGTGATGCCGCCCTTCCACCAGCTACCGGATGCGGACCTCGCCGCCATCCTCACCTTCATCCGCCAGAAGTTCGGCGACGGTGGCTCGCCGGTGAGCGCCGCCGACGTGGCCGATGCTCGTACCAGCTTGCCGGCGAGCCCAAAATAGCCTGGGGGCCGACCCCAGGCTTTTTTTACACGCTCATTTCACCTTGTAGAGGTGCACGTAGCGGTCGGTCTTGCCGCGAACTGCCGCATCGAACACCAGCTTGTCGAGCTGATCGTCCTTGTTGCGCAAACCGTCAAAGGTTTTCTCGAGCACGAAGCCGTGGGAAGTCAGGCTCTTTTTTGCGAACTCCTCGTTGAGCCGATGCGCCTTGCTGGCCATTTCGGCGCCGGTGCCGGCGGGCGCGTTGTGATCGACGATCAGTAGTTTTCCGCCTGGCTTCAACATGTGTTTCATCGATTCGATGAAGCCATCGGTGTCGATGTCCGGCCAGCCTTCCTTCTCGTCGACCCAGAAAGCGTCGTGATAGGACATCACGATGACGATGAGGTCGACGCTCTTCGGCGGGAAGTGGATGGAGCTGACCTCCACCAGGCGGCGTTCCACGTTCTTGAGGCGTCCTTCGGTGAAGCGCGCCTTGACCGCATCCTTGGAATACTGCTCGTAGGGCACGTTGTTGACCGAAAGTACCTTGCCGCTGGGACCGACCACGCCGGCTAGCAACTCGGTGTAGTAGCCACCGCCGGCGAACATGTCGACCACGGTCATGCCGGGTTTCACCCCGGCAAAGGCCAGGACCTCGGCCGGTTTTTCACGCGCATCGCGCTCGCGATCCTTGTCGGTGCGTTCGGGACTGGCGATGGCGGACTCGATCGGTGTGGCGTCCGCGGCGAACACGGGCGCGGCGAGACAGAGCAAGGCACTTGCGAGCAGAGTTTTCATGAGGTTCTCCTTGCGTGCATTATGCGAATGCCGGGGCAGGCAATGGAACCACGTCCATCGCGTCGGTTACTCATTCTGGCGAACCGCAAGCCATTCTTTCGGGGGCTCACATGCGCAATTCATTGAGATTGATCACTTTCACTCTGTTGCTGGCCACGACCTGTACCGCTTTCGGGGCGGGCGGAGGCGAATTGCCGAATCGATCCAGCGGCTCCGCATCGCGTCTCGACAAACCCGTGACGCCCGAGGACCAGGCGCGCAACGACTACAACGCCGGTGTACGCCTGGTCGAAAAAGCGGACGAGCTTGCCGCTGACGCATTGCATCAGGCCGACGAACGCAAGAAGGCTAAAGCCCTGTCCAAGGCGGAGCAGAACTACAACACGGCGATGAAGAAATTCTCCAACGCCACGCAGCTTCAACCATCGAACTACCAGGCCTGGAACTACATCGGTTATACCAACCGCAAGGTCGGCAAGTTCGATGCCGCGCTCGCGGCCTACGATCGCGCGCTCAAATTGAAACCGGACTACGCCGAAGCCATCGAATACCGCGGCCACGCGTATCTCGGACTCAATCGCCTCGCCGAGGCAAAGGCGGCTTACCTTGCGTTGTTTGCCGGCAATCGCCAGCTCGCCGCCACGCTGCTTGCTGCCATGCAGGAATGGGTTGGCAAACACCGTGGAAGCGCCGAGGGCGTGGACGGCGCCACTCTCGATTCGTTTGCATCGTGGGTGAATGAGCGCAGCACCATCGCGAGCCAGACCGCGGCGCTCACGCGCGAAGGCGCCGCATCCGCCTGGCATTGATGAACGGCGTCGCAGGGCGAGTCGCCGCCATTGCCGTCACCACGGTTCTGGCGGTCATGGTGACAACCACGGCGTTCGCAGGTGAGTTCCGCTGGCAATTGCCCGCGGGATTCCCCGAGCCCGCGGTCCCGGCCGACAACCCCATGAGTGCGGCGAAGGTAGACCTGGGCGCGAAGTTGTTTGCCGACCCGCGCCTCTCGATCACCGGCCAGTATTCCTGCCGGAGCTGCCATTCGCCCGAGCGCGCATTCACCGATGGCCTTGCGCACTCGCGCGGCGCCACCGGCGAGGAGCTGCTGCTCAATGCACCCACACTGCTCAATGTCGCCTACAACTCTTCGCTGGGCTGGCGCGACGCGAACCTGCGGACGCTCGAACGGCAGATGCACGGCCCGCTGTTCAACAAGGATCCGCGCGAGCTCGGCCTCGCGGGGCGCGAGGCCCTCGTCGAAAATGCGCTGCTGGCGGACCAGGAGATGGTGCGCGCCTTTGGCGCCGCGTTCCCCGGGATGGACGAGCCGGTGAGCATGGATAACGTGATTCGCGCCATTGCGGCCTACGAACGCACGCTTTTTGCGGGTTACTCCGCTTTCGACCGCTATGTTTTCGGCGGTGACCATGACGCGCTCAGCGAACGGCAGAAGGCCGGCATGCAGCTGTTCTTTTCCGGGCGTACGGGCTGTGCGGCATGCCATGGTGGCGTGAATTTCGCCGGCGCCTGGGTGGATCGCGACCACCCCCAGGCCGAGCCCGTCTTCGCCGACACCGGTACGGGCGAGGCAGTGCGTGTGCCGACGTTGCGCAATCTGCCGGCGACGGCGCCCTACATGCACGACGGCCGGTTCGCCAATCTCGACCAGGTGCTCGATCACTATGAGAGCCTGGCCGTCGACCCGGCCGCGGATCCGCGCCTGCGGCGCAACCCACTAACTACCAGCGAGCGTGAGAGCCTGCGGGAGTTCCTCCTCTCTCTGGCGGACGGGCTGGCGGACAGTCGATAGCGTATGCTTGCGCGCCAGCATGCACCCGGACCTCACCCTCGGCCGTCACATTCTGCTGCCGCACCCGGTTTCCGTGCCAGGCGCGTTGCAGGATGTGGTGCATGAGCTTTCGGTACTCGTCGCGCGTCCAGAGGCCGACCAGCTCAACCTGACCTATCGCCTCTCGGGTGACCTCGATGCACTGCAACTGCCGGAGCCAAGGCCGCCGGTGCGAACCGACGGGTTGTGGCGGCGCAGTTGCTTCGAAGCTTTCATCGCGCACGCCGGCGGGCCCGACTACTGGGAATATAACTTCTCGCCTTCGGGCGCCTGGGCGGCCTATCACTTCAGCGCCTATCGCGAAGGAATGTCCCCGCTGCTGAAGGGCGCCGCACCCGCGGTCACGCCGCGCGTCCGCACCGACTCCGTTGAGCTTTCCGTGCGGCTCGATCTTTCATGGCTCGTGCGTGGAGGAGGAGTGGGACTGCGTCTCGGTCTGGCCTCGGTTGTCGAAGACAAAGCGCGAGTGCTGTCATACTGGGCGCTCAAACATCCCGCGGAGAAACCCGATTTCCATCACTCAGACAGCTTTGTGGTCGAGCTCGATTGATCTTCGACAGGCTATTCGCCTGAAGGCCCGCTCGTGATCCAGTTCGGCATCGACCGCCTGTTGGGCGACTTGAAACTGCAGCGCGAGCTAGAAGGCCGGCGCGTTGCGCTGCTGGCGCATCCGGCTTCCATGACCGCGGATTTCGAACATTCGCTCGATGCTTTGCGCGCCATTCGGGGTCTCGACATCACCGCGGCTTTCGGTCCGCAGCATGGGCTGCGAGGCGACAAGCAGGACAACATGATCGAGTCACCGGATTTCCGCGATCCGGTGCATGGCATTCCGGTATTCAGCCTGTACGGCGAAGTGCGCCGCCCCACCGAAGACATGCTCGACCATTTCGACGTGTTGCTGGTGGACCTGCAGGACGTCGGCTGCCGCATCTATACGTTCATCACCACTCTTCTATATGTGCTGGAAGCAGCCGCGAAGCACGGCAAGACGGTCTGGGTACTCGACCGGCCCAATCCGGCGGGCCGTCCGGTCGAAGGTTTGAGCCTGCGCCAGGGGTGGGAGAGCTTCGTGGGCGCGGGCCCGATTCCGATGCGCCATGGCCTCACGCTCGGCGAACTGGGTATGTGGTTCGTGAGCCATTTTCACCTCGCGGTGGACTATCGAGTCATTCCGATGCGCGGGTGGAAGCCCGACGAGGAGCCGGGTTTCGGCTGGCCGCTCGGAGGGCGCAATTGGGTGAACCCCAGCCCGAACGCGGCGAATCTTTCCATGGTGCGCGCGTATGCGGGCACGGTGATGCTCGAGGGAACCACTCTGTCAGAGGGGCGAGGCACCACGCGGCCGCTGGAGATGTTGGGTGCCCCCGGTCTGGATCCGCGATCGCTGCTGACGATGATGAGCCGCATCATGCCGGCCTGGATGACCGGCTGCCGTCTGCGGCCGTGCTGGTTCGAGCCGACGTTCCAGAAACACTCCGGCAAATTGTGCTCGGGCTTCCAGATTCACGTCGAAGATGGCGCGTATGAACATGGCGAGTTCCGGCCCTGGCGCCTGATCGCCGGCGCTTTCAAGTGCATCCGGCGACTGCGGGGCGAATACCCGCTGTGGCGTGATTTTCCCTACGAGTACGAGCACTCGCGCCTGGCAATCGACCTTATCAACGGCAGCGAATTGCTGCGCGAGTGGGTCGACGATCCGGCGGCGACACCGGCGGATCTCGATCGTCTGGCCGCGGTTGACGAGGCGGCTTGGGAAGAACAGCGAGCAGACCTCCTGCTGTACCGCTGATCTCGCGCGGCCGACGATCTTTCCCGGGGAGCATCAACCCAGGTCGCGAGCGGAAGACTCGTGCACCGACGTCAACATGGGGCGGTTGATGCGCTGCACGGCATCGGCGAGTGCGCCCTCGACACATTCCTGAGCCTTGGTGCGCTGATCGAGATTCAGCGCGTTGCCCGGGGCGAGCCCGCAGACCTTGCGCGCAGCCATCTTGAGCTTGCGATACACGTTCGCGGCTCCCTCCGGTGTGGCGAAGGCGGTGTCCTGGTAGGTCACGCTGATGCGCGGCGGGCTGTCCGTCGTTTCAGCGGCGCGCACCTCGACGGTGAGCAGCATGAGAAAGGTGACCGCGATCGCGGCGGCGCCTGCGGTCAGGTGCTCGGAAGTGCGGCGCAGCACAGAGGCGGAATTCAGGCGAGTCATGGCTAATCCTCCGGTTAAAAGAGCGGAAAACCTGCGATGACGCGTGGCGACTCATCGCTTGCCGGCGTGAGAGGCGAGTTCGAAACGTGTCAATCAGTAACGCTGATATAGACGCGCGACGACCGGAAACGGTTGCAAGGAAAATTGGCGGATTGCGCTGAATTGTTGAGCGCCCGCGCCGAACGGAAAAGTGTCCGCGATGCGGACACTTTGGAAGTGGTTTAAACCGGCCGATCAGCCAGCCGAACTACTCGGCGGATTCGGCTCCGGCGGCCACGAAGGCGAGGTCGCTCATGTTCACCTTGCCCAGGTCGAACTTCTTCGCGGCTGCGGACATGCGCAGAAGCGCCTGCGCGATGGGCATGACGGGCTTCTTGTCGCCCGGCTTCACCTTGTGGAAACGAACCGGGTTTATTCGCGCCACCACGTAACTGCGCAGATAGGGCGACTTCATGCCGCGCGCCTGCAACTCTGCGACGATGCGCTTCACCTCGGCATCTATCTCCTGAAGGCGGGCCGCGTAGGCCGATCGCTCGCGCAGCGCCGCGGGCAATGGCCTGGTGGTCAGCCTATCTACCTTCTTGAGCACGGGGCTGTAGGCGCCGCCGCCGAAGCGCAGGTTTTCTTCGTAGACGAGGCCTAGCGTGAGCAGCTCGGCGGCTTCGAATTCCGCCGCAAGCGAGGCTTCGGTACGCGTGGGCTCTCGCTTGGCGAGGTTGCGCGCCATACGCACCACTTCGAGGCTCTTGTCCTTGAGGTTGTGAGCCTTTTCGGTGTTCAGCGCGAGGATGCGGTACGACAGCGTTTCATCCGGCGAGATGAGCACGGTGATCTGCTTCAGGCCCAGCACCTTCGCGGCGGCCAGGCGATGGCGGCCGTTCGGAGTCCAGAAGCGACCGTCTTCGCCACGCACCACGATGAGCGGATCGAGAAATGCCGCGGTGGCTTCGATGGCGGCGGCCAGCTTCTTGGCGTGAGTGGGCGAGAGGTCGCGCTGAAATGGAGTGGGCTGCACGGCATTGAACGGCAGCGATGCGACCAGCAACGGACGGCCGCCCAGCGGCTCGCGATAGGCGCCGATCGGGGCGCCGCCGGCCTTGCGCACCAACTCAACCACGGCGGCGATGTCTTCGTGATCCAGCGCCAACGCGACCTCTGTGGCCGACAGGCCGCGCTTCACGGCATTCGGCGCGAGCTTCGGCTTGCGCTTTGCCGACGACTTAGCCGCTTTCTTTTTCGCCGCCATGATCTCTCCCCACTTCGTTGCCGAGAATGATGCGCGCCCCGCGCGCGTACGTGAAATAGGCCCAGGCCCAGTTGATGAGCACGATGAGCCGGCTGCGGAA
>DASQJS010000434.1:0-21570 GCA_035630995.1 Steroidobacteraceae bacterium
CTGCCGGCGCGTTCGATGAGCGTATCAAGCTCACCATCCCGCAGGAACCCGGGTCCGGTGGTTCGGGAACCTGGCGCGTTTCGCAATCGATACTTTCACAGGGACAGAGCACCCAGACGCTGGGCCAGATCGTGGGCGAGAACGTCTGGTTCAGGCAGAACTTCAGCCAGTTCTCGAACACCGTACCCAAACTACCGTTCGACCATCACTCCATCGAGGGCCTGGTGGCGCCTCGTGCCCTGCTGGTCATCGAAAACAACATCCTGTGGCTGGGCCCGCAGAGTTCCTGGACGGGTGCAAACGCGGGTCACCGGATCTGGGAAGCACTGGGAATTCCCGACAGGATGGGTTACTCGCTGACCACCGAACATGGTCATTGCAGCTTTCCGTCATCGCAGCAGGCTGAAGTGAATGCATACGTGCAGAAATTTCTGGTCGGCGGCGGCGCGGGAAACACCAACGTCATGAGGAATGATCCCGGCGTGCCGTTCAACCAGGCGATGTGGATCAACTGGACGACGCCCGCCTTGCAGTGAACTCCTTCTTTGATTGAACCAGGGCGGCGTGGAGGCTTCCAATCAAAGGGCGGAACGGCGTGTCCGTTCCGCCTTTTCCAAAGGAGACTTCCATGGTCCGGTTGCTTCTGGTGTTCTTGTTCCTGCCGTTGACGGCATCGGCCGCTGATGAAGGCCGGTTCTCGTTCCTCGAACAGGAAGTGCGCAACCTGCAGCGGCAGGTGCAGGTGCTGTCGCGGCAAGTGGATGAGCTGCGCCTGCAGCCCGGCCGGCTCGAGCCGAAATCTTTGGTGCCGGCCGGGACAGCGCCGGGCGCCGGGTCCGCGGCAAACCTGCCGCGATGGGTCGACGCCACGTTGTGGCGGCGCGTTCGTCCCGGCATGAGTGAAATCGAGGTGATCGGCACGCTTGGGCCGCCCACTTCAATGCGCGAAGAAGAGGGCGCGCGTGTCTTGCTCTATGCCATGGAGATCGGGTCCACAGGGTTCCTAGGGGGCAGCGTCAAACTGCGCCAACGCGCTGTAGTCGAGATCCTTCAGCCCACGCTGCATTGAACATGTCGCCGCCCGGCGACCTTTGCTTGCGCGTGTCAACCGCGCGCCTCATTGCGCGTTGCCTCTGCTAACACCTTTTTCGATGGGGAGAATCCCATGAACACTTTTTCCCGGATTGGCAGCGCACTCGCTCGCCTCGCCGTCTTCTCCTGCGCGCTGGCATTCACTGCATGCGGCGGCATAGGCGACGGCAGCAGTGCCATGCCGGCGGCAAATGCACCGCCAACTTCGAGCTGCACATCGGATTGCGGCACTGTTCTGATTGGTATGACGGACGCGGACGGCGACTTCCTGAGTTACACCGTCGACGTCGTCTCTCTCAAACTCAAGCGTGCGAATGGCGCCGTGGTCGAAACGCTGCCCGCGACGACGCGCATCGACTTCGCGCAATTCGTCGATCTCACCGAGCTCTTTACCGCGGCGACGGTTCCCAGCGGCGCCTACGTCGCGGCGACTCTGCGCCTCGATTTCACCAACGCGGACATTTCGGTTGAAATGGGCGGCGCGCCGGTCGCTGCCAGCGCGGTCGATGCCGCGGGCAATGCGTTGGGCGTGGTCGACGTCAACGTGACGCTCGACAACCGGCATCATCTCGTGGTGGCGCGCGGCCTGACATCCGTGTTCACGCTCGATTTCAATCTCGCGGCGACCAACTCTGTCGACCTCACGACGACGCCGGTCACGGTGACCGTCACACCCGCGCTGGTGGCTTCTCTCGAGCACGTCGACCAGAAAGACTTGCGCGTGCGAGGCCCGCTGGTGAGCGTCGATACCGCTGCGGGGACATACGTGATCGACGTCCGGCCGTGCAACATGCGCGACAGGCACTACGGACAGGTGACCGTCCACACCGATGCAGACACCACGTTCGAAGTAAACGGCACCACGTACACCGGGAGCGCGGGGCTCGCCGCGCTGAGCTCGGCGGGCGCCGGGACCCTCACCACGGCATTCGGCACGCTGACGAAGTCGACACACCAGTTTGACGCGCAGTCTGTGCGTGCCGGCACCAGCGTGTCCGGCGCCGGCATCGACACGGTCCTGGGACAGGTGCTCAGCCGCAGCGGCGATGTACTCACGGTGCGTGGCGCCACGATAAATCGCAACCGCGACGGCGCGCGTTTCGCGCGCGGCACCGTGTTGGTGACGATCGGCCCGGAGACCAAAGTGTCGAAGGACGGCGCGGACGCAGCCCCCGGTGATATCTCGGTCGGTCAGGCGATCGAAGCCTTCGGTGCGGCAACACCCGTGGACAGCTCCGCGATGTCCGGCGACTGGACGATGGATGCGACCGCGGGCCGCGTGCGCATGCATGCCACACCGATCTACGGTTTCGTGAAGCAATCGTCCACCGGGGCGGTCACGCTGCAGCTCGACTCGATCGCGGGCCGCAGAGTGTCGGCGTTCAATTTTGCCGGCACCGGCACGAGCGCCGCGCAGGATGCGGATCCGGCTAACTACGAGGTCTCAACGGGTGCGCTCGATCTCTCGGGACTGAGCAACGGCGAGCCGACGAAACTCGTGGGTTATCCGACGGCTTTCGGCGCCGCACCGCCGGATTTCGATGCGCGCACGCTGGTCGACTACCCCCGGCTGCCGGCGCTGCTGTCGATGAGCTGGGGCATCGAGGGCACGAAGGCGCCGTTCACCAGCCAGGAACCCACGGGCCTGGTGCTCGACCTTGCCAACCCGAGCATCGGCCGCCTGCACTTCCTGAGCATCGGCCCACGGGTGCTGGACCTCAAGTCGTTGCCGGCGTCCCCGAGCATCGTGCCGCCGTCCGATGAGCGCACGGCGTACCTGGTCGTCATGCGCGGCGAGTCGCGCTCGTTCCAGGATTTCGCCGACTTCGTGGCCGAGCTTGGCACACGCCTCGATGGCGATACTGCGATGGTCGGGTTCACGGCGACGGGCTCCTATGACGGGGCCACCAACGTGGTTACCGCACGCAGCATCGTCGTTCTGCTGAAATAGACTGCTGAAGCAACGAATGGCCGGTCCGCGGATCACACCGCGGGCCGGTCGCGGTTCGCGCGATCGGTGTGCGAACATCGCGCGATGGTCAAGCCATCGATCGGTAGCGCACTCGCTGCCATGCTCGTCGCCGCATGCTTCGCGCCGGGCGCCAAAGCCGGCGATGCGTCAGGCTGGATCACCCATCCCGAATCCGGCGCGCGCACTCCCGTCGTGCTGCAGTTCCGCCGCGAGCTCACGCTGGAGAGCGTTCCGGCAAAGTTTCAGGTGACCGTGACGGCTGACAACCGCTTCGTCCTCTACGTGAATGGCGATCGCGTCGCCAGCGGACCCTCGACGGGCACAGTCGAGAGCTGGCGATATGCCACCGTGGATCTCGCGCCGCATATTCGCAATGGCGACAACGTGATTACGGCCACCGTCTGGAACTTCGGCGATGTTGCACCCGCATTCCAGCAGACCGTGGCGACCGGATTCCGGCTGATCGGCGATCCGGTGTCGACGAGTGTGCCGGGCTGGCGCGTGCGCATCGATACCGGTCACTCCGCCGTCAGTGGCAAGGAACAGATTCCCTGGCAGTACTACGTGGCAAGTGCGCCCGAGGTCATCGATGCGCGCAAGACGCCGTCGGAGTGGCAGGACGCGGTGCCTGCGCCAGAGGCTGCGGTGCGGACTTTGATCGCGGATCCGTTCCCGCCGCAGCTGTTCGCCGCTACCGCGCCAGGCCAGGTTGTGCGCAGCTCGATTACCGGTGGCGATCGATTCCCCTCACGACCGCTTGTCATTCCGGCGAACACCACGGCCAAACTACTGATTCGCCGTGATGCCATGATTTCGGCTTATCCGGAAATCGAGGTGCAGGGCGGCCGGGATGCGACGATCAGGCTTCAGTACGGCGAGGCGCTGTACGACGCGGCTGGACGGAAAGACGACCGCAATCTCATCGGCGACCGGCAGATGCGCGGGTTCCACGACACTTTCATTGCGGATGGAAGGCCACAGGTGTTCGCGCCGCTGTGGTGGCGCACGTTTCGGTTCGTTGAAATCGAAGTCGTGACGCAGGCGGAGCCGCTCACGCTGCGCGCGTTTCGCCTGCACGAGACCGGCTACCCGTTTCAACAGGTAGCCAGCTTCGTGAGCAGCGATGCCGATCTGAATCGCATCTGGGATATCGGCTGGCGCACGATGCGCGTCGACGCGCATGAAACCTTCATGGACAGCTCGTACTGGGAGCAGCTGCAGTACACCGGCGACACGCGGCTGGAGATGCTGATCACCTACGCCGTGTCGGGTGACGCGCGGCCGGCGCGGCAGGCCATCGAGGCGTTTGCGGAATCCGATACCGAAGGCGGGCTCATGCAGGGCGCCTATCCGTCCCGCTTGTCCAATGTCATCGCCACGTTCTCTTTCGCCTGGGTGGGCATGCTCGCGGACTGGTCGGTCGAGCAGCCGGATCGCGCGCTCATCGTGCGCCACCTGCCGCGCATGCGCCGCGTGCTGGCGTGGTTCGAGCCGCTGCTCAACGAACAAGGCCTGCTCCGCAAGAACCCACAGTGGAACTTCATCGACTGGTCGGGGCAGAAATGGGATGACCGGGACATCTTTCCTTCATGGGGGGCTCAGAACGGCAGCTGCCTGATGACGGCGATGTGGCTGGGCGCGCTGCGGCAGGGCGACGCGCTGGAGCGCCGTCACGGCGATGGAACGCGAGCCGCGGAATTCCGCGCGAAGGCGGACCGAGCGCGCAGCGCCATCCGTAAACACTGCTGGGTCCAGGAGAGAGGGCTCTTCGCCGACGATGGCGATCGCGCGGTCTTCAGCCAGCACATGAACGTGTTCGCCGTGCTCTACGACATCGCGACGCCCGAGGAGGCGCCGGTCATTCTCGATCGCATCACCGCACGCGGCCGCGGCATCGAAGCGCCGGCTGGCATGTACAGCCCGACTTACTACTTTGCGTGGTACCTGGTGCGCGCGTTCGAACATGCCGGTCTCGCGGAGCGCTATTTCGAGTTGTTGCAGAGCTGGCGCGACCTGCTCGCGTTCAACTACACCACCTGGCCGGAAACACGCGAACAGCCGCGCTCGGATACCCATGCCTGGAGCGCGCATCCCACGGCGGACCTGTTGCGCATCGTGGCCGGCATCCGCTCCGGCGCGGACGGGTATGCGCGGGTGCGCATCGAGCCAATGTTAGGGTCGCTGACCTCGCTCGACGCCACGGCGGCGACACCGAGCGGCCCGGTGAAAGTGAGCTACCGGATCGCCGGCGGAAAGCTGATCGCCATCATCGATCGGCCCGCGGCGCTTGCCGGAACTTTCGTCTGGCACGGCAAGGAGCATCCGCTGAACGGAGTTCACACCCGGCTCGAGCTGGCGCTGAAGCACTAGCAACTTTTGCCGAAGTTCTTGCTACGCTCGCCGCAGGGGTATCTGGCGGGAAATGGCATGCGCATAAACATAATGGGGGCGGCTCTCCTGTGGGTCGCGGGCGTGGCTGGGGCTCAGGCGGATGACGGCAATCCACTCGACTCAAAGGTAGTCGTGGATTTGGGCGGGTTTTTTCTGTCGACGGACATCGACGTTCGCCTCGATGGCGAGGACAGCAACCAGGTCGGCGACGACATCGACTACGACGACACCTTCGGCATCGCCGACTTCGAACGCTTCCGGCTGGACGCGCTGTGGCGGATCAAGGGCAAGCATTCGCTGCGCGGCACGTACTTCACCAACAATCGCACCGCGAGCAACGAGATTTCCCGCGACATAAACTTCGGCGACGAAACCTACCCGGTCGGTGCGACCGTCACTGCGCGCTCGGAACTCGAAGTGCTGCAGCTTTCGTATGACTACGTGTTCAAGCGCAGGGAAAACTACGAGCTCGCCGGGGGAATCGGCGTGCACATGCTCGACGTCGCCCTGGGACTGGATGCCACTGTCGCCGTCGGCAGTGGTTCCGCCATGCGCGAACTGACCGAGAGCGGCACCACGGCCGCACCGCTGCCGACGCTGGGTTTTCGTGGCGTCTGGCGCCTGCCGCACAATTTCTACGCCACGGCACTGGTGCAATATTTCTACATCGATTTCGACGATTACGTCGGCAGCCTTTCGGACCTGAAAGCCACGCTCGTCTGGCAGGCGACGCCGCACGTGGGGGTCGGTCTCGGTTACAACGATTTCCGCTTCCGATTCCGGCTGGACAAGGACCGCTTCGATGGTCGACTGGGCTGGGACTACGGCGGCGCGATGGCGTTCGTATCGATTACCTACTGACGCATCGCCTCACAACTTTTCCACGAACCATTTGCGGATCTCCTCGCGCATCTGGGGATTCTCGAGATGTCCGCCGTCGTAGCGCAGCAGTTTCCAGTTCTCCGGATGGCCGGCCGCCGCGTAATCGCCTTTTAATTCCCGATCCACCTTCTCGAGCCCCGCCCGCGGCGTGAGCTTGTCCTGGTTCCCGGCGAGCGACAGGTGCGCTCGCGGTGCAATCAGCGCATTCATCTGCGTGGTGGTGAAGTGACTGAGCAGATCGGGCACGTAGTAGTAGATGCCGTGGCCCTTCAGGCCATCCACTTCCACCAGCGTGTGCCAGTCCGTCAGGCAACAGATGTCGACGACCACCTTCAGGCGAGGGTCGAGCGCGCCCGCCCACTGCGCGGTGGAGCTGCCCATCGACATTCCCACGGTGCCGAGGCGTTTCGCGTCGACGTCGGGCCGGGTGACCAGGTAGTCCACGGCCTTCAGGGAGTCGTAGACCATCATTCCCCACAGCACCTGGCCGTGCCAGAGCATGTCCTTGAAGGTCTCGAGCTCGGTCCGCGTGGCACGCTCGCCGAAGATCCATGCATCGAAACACAGCGCGTTGTAGCCGAGTGACGTGAGGAATTCTGCGTAGGGCGGATTGGCCAGGTATTCGCGACCTTCGATGAACTCAGTCTTGCCGATCTTGTATCCACCGCCATGCGAGTGATTGAAGAGCACCGTAGGCAGCCGGCCGGTCTTTCCATTGGGTCGCGCGAAGTACGCAGGAGCGCGCTCGATGCCGTTGAGATCGAGCGAGAGTTTCTCGAGCGTGTATGTGCCGCGGTCTTCCGTGGAAACGAGCTCCGCGCCGACCTTGCGATCACGCGGTGGCAGTTTGCCCAACAGGCGGTACAACTCTTTGGCACGGTCGGGTTCGGACGCCGCAAGCGAAGGTTTCACGTGCGGCGCGAGGATCATCGCGCCGGCTCCCGCGCTCAGCAGTGTGCGTCTTTTCATGATGCTCCCGTCGTTGGTATAGGGCTCACGGCTTGCGCAGGTACGCGATCAGCGTCTCCATGCGGCTGGCAAAAATTCCGGTGTTGATGCCGCGCACGATTTCCCGTTGTTCCGCTTCCGTTGGTGCATTGGCTCGCTGCACGACATTTCCATCGGTGACCCAGGCGCCACGCGCGTCGAGCGCGGCAATGACATCGGCGATATTTTCATTGCCTCGCGGCGCGCGCGAACGCCGGGTTTTCATTTCGGCGAGGCGCGCAGCCCTGGCTTTGGGTGTGGCGAGCGCGGCGAGCGCGGCATTCCGCGCGCGCATGGGCGCGACATCGACGATGGGTTTGCCATCGACTTTGCACGGCTGACCATCGCAGCGGGCTTTCGCCGGGTCGGTGGTCCAGATGTACTTGCCGTAACCTTCGGCTGTCAGCTCTTGCGTACGAACGACGTACACCGGTTTGTTGGTGCCGGGCTCCCAGTACCGCGGCGTCGGATACTTCGCGGCGGCTGCCTCCCTGTTGATGCGATCGAACCAGTCGAGGCAGTGCGGCACCGGCGCGAGATAACGCGCATCGCCCGTACGCAGATAGAACTCTTCGAGCATGTGGATGGACATGGCGCTTTCGCGCACGACGTAACCGGCAGGTTCATGCGTACGCGCGGCGATGGGCCGCATGTTGGGTCCATGCTGCTCGGCCCAGGCCGCCTGATCATCTGGGCCCTGCAGTGCCAGCAATGCATCCATGCCGCGTCGCACGCTCTCGAAGTAGCGCGGATCTCCCAGCGTCTCGTAGGCGTCATAAAGCAGTTCAACGATCGCGAACATCGCGCCGTCGTTGAGAGTGTAGAAAGACGTGTAGTCCGGCAGGCCGTCGTGAGCGAATTCGTAACGCAACGGAAAACGCTGTGGCCACGCACCGTTCGGATACTGCGCGGCCAGCACGAAATTCAACGCCTTGAGCACCGGCTCGCGGTACGCGGCCTCGTGAGTCAGGCGATAAAACCGGAGCAGGAACATTGCGGCGTCCGGTGTCACCTGATCGTCGAATGTGGCATTGCCGTAGTAGTGGCGATATTCCTCGTAACCCCAGCGGAATCGGGAGGCGTCGGTCTCGTACCACCCGGGTGTGCCGGCCGGATCGAAATCGATGAAGTAATGCCAGCCACCCAGCGGGTGCTGGCCGAAGACCAGCGCGTCGGCGGCCTTGCGCGCCGAGTCGAGGTAGTAGACATCCTGCGTGACTTCATAGGCGTCGAGCATCACCTGTCCCACGCGTTCCGTGCCGCCCTGCAGCCAGATCTGCGACGGCCGCGCGGGAATTTCGCCCCAGCGGCGGCCCAGGTCTTCGCTCACCAGCCATACATGGCCGCCGCGCAGCGCGACCTTTTCGTTCATGAAAGTGGCGGCTTTCTTCATGGCCGCGACCACGTCGGCACGCGCGGGCTCCGCGGCTGACGCGAACGCGCATACGAGCGATGCGGCCAGCAACATCGCGATCTTGTTTGCTGTGCTCATCGCCGGATTCTACGGCGTCAGTCGATCTTGATCTCGGTGACGTAGAACTTCGGCAGCTCGGCGTCCGTGGCGTTCTGCACCCAGATTCCGTCGATGGTTTTATCTTCGACGCCGAGCGTCGCGAGCGGCGTCACGACACGGGTCCAGCCGATGTTGCCGAGTTTGACGAGTTTTCCTTCACCGACGGTCTTGCCGTCGATGAGCGCAAGAATCCGGACTTCGCCCCCAGACGCTGAACCCTGAATCAGCAGTGAGAGCTTCGTCATTCCCGCCGTGCTGAACGGGTCGTGATGCAGGTACAACGCCTGATACGGACCGGCCACCACGCTAATGGGTTTGCGTGCGCTGCCCGGGATCTCGACGCTCAACTCAGCCTTGGCCCAGCTCCAGTTCTGCCAGCCCGGCGCCAACGCGGTGTCATAGACCGGCATTTGCGCTGTGGGCGGGGTGACGGCCGGGTCGGTGGGTGGCGAGCTGGACTGCGCGACGGCGTTGCTCATGGTGAACAAAGACGCGACGAAAACAGCGGTTCGAATATTGAACATGGCCGGATTTTCCCCCGAATGGGTTGTTATTTTTTTGCGGGCAGAAGGTTACTACCGCTATTGAAAAACGGCGAGTGCCGGTAGCGATAACGGCTGATAAGCTGCCGCGCCTCGAAAGGCCGGGGGACAGAACCATGAAAATCGCATTGATCGCGGCGTTGGCACTTGGGCTTGCGGCGGAAGCCCAATCGCAGCCCGTGAATCCGGCCGGAGACGTGAAGGCGCCGGCCCCGGACGAATGGCATTCGCTGTTCAACGGGCGCGATCTTTCGGGGTGGACGATCAAGATCAACAAACATCCGCTGGGGGAGAACTACGCGGACACGTTTCGCGTCGAAGACGGCGTCATCAAGGTGAGTTACGACGGTTATGGAAAGTTCGACGAGCAGTTCGGCCATCTCTATTCAAACCAGGCCTACCAGAATTACGTGCTGCGCCTCGAATACCGGATCACGGGCACGGCCGTGGCGGACTCACCGCCCTGGGCCAAGCTCAACAGCGGCGTGATGATCCATTCGCAATCGCCGCTGACCATGGGATTGAACCAGGCCTGGCCCGCGAGCATGGAAGTCCAGTTTCTCGCCGTGGGCGCCACCGCCGGACGGCAGACGGGCAACGTCTGCACGCCCGGCACCAATCTCGAGATGAAGGGCAAGCTGGTCACCGATCACATCATCGACTCGACTTCGAAGTTGTTCCCGGTCGACGAATGGGTACAGGTGGAAGTCGAAGTGCGCGGCAACAAGACAGTAGTGCACCGGATCAACGGCGTGGAAGTGCTGCGTTACCAGCATCCGCAGCTCGATCCCAAAGAGGAGAGCGCGCAGGCGCTGCTCGCCGCGGGAGCTCCGCTTCAGCTCTCCTTCGGTCACATCGCGCTGCAGGCCGAATCGCAACCGGTCTGGTTTCGCAACATCCGGATTCGCCAGCTCGCCCGATGACGTTCGCACCCTCTACCTGGCAACGCGAATTGTCGCGTGCCATCACTGATCCTGTGCAATTGCTGGCCGAGCTCGAGCTGGATCCGGCCCTCGCTGCGCCGGCGCGTGCGGCATCGTCGGCTTTCGCATTGCGTGTCACGCGCAGCTATCTCGCGCGCATGCGCCGCGGAGACGTTGACGATCCGCTGCTTCGGCAGGTGTTGCCGCTGGCCGCTGAGCTCATTGAGTCACCGGGCTATGGTTCCGATCCGCTGCACGAACACGCCGCCACGCGCGCGCCGAGTCTCCTGCAGAAATACGCCGGCCGGGCGTTGCTCATCACCACCCAGGCTTGCGCCATCCACTGCCGCTACTGTTTCCGGCGCGAATATCCGTATGCCGAACAGCGCGAGGCCGAGGAGGGCGCGGGACGATGGAGTGCGGCGCTGGATGTGATCGCGAACGACACCAGCATCGAAGAAGTGATCCTGAGCGGCGGCGATCCGCTGTCGATGAGCGATGCGCGCCTCGCGCGCCTCACCGACGCCATTGCCGGTATGCCGCATGTCCAGCGCGTCCGTGTACACACGCGCCAGCCCATCGTGTTGCCGTCACGCGTGGACGCGGGCCTGTTGGCATGGCTGGGGGGTGTTCGCCAGCCGGTGGTGTTCGTGCTGCACACCAATCACGCCAATGAGATCGACGATGAAGTCCGCGCTGCCTGTGAACGACTGCGCCGCGGGGGCGCGACGCTGCTCAATCAATCCGTGCTGCTCAAGGGCGTCAACGACGACGTCGACACGCTGGCGCAACTGTCGCGCGCGCTCATGGACGCGGGCGTGGTTCCGTACTACCTGCATCTGCCCGATCGCGTGCGCGGAACCGCGCATTTCGATGTCGCGGAGGCGGACGCTCAGCGGCTCATCGAGCGCCTGAGTACCCGCCTGTCTGGCTACCTCGTGCCGCGACTGGTGCGCGAGGTGCCCGGCGCGGCGTACAAGGTACCCAGTGTCATAACGCCCTGACCACCGCCTGGCCAGCCCTGATCTTTGAGTTTCGGCGTTCCAAGGAAATGGCAGATCCCGCCGTCTAATGAACAGTAACGAGCGGCTGAACGGATGGATGAAGCTCTAATACGCCGAGCGCAGGGTGGGGACGCCACGTCCTTCGCCGAACTATTGGATTTGCACTACGACACCATCTACCGGTTCGCCTGGAAATGGTGTGGCCACGCGGCCAATGCCGAAGATATTGCCCAACTGGCCTGCATGAAGCTGGCCACGAGCCTTGCGCAATATCGGTTCCAGGCGGCGTTCACGAGCTGGCTCTATCGACTGGTCATCAGCTGCGCGCAGGACTGGCAACGGTCGCAGCAGCGTCACGACCATGACGAGCTGCCTGATGAGGAAGCAATGACCGAATCCCCGCGTCATGAAGACGGCATCTATCTCGCCCAGGTGCTGGCGCAGCTGGCGAAGCTCGGCGAGGGCATGAGGGAAACCGCGCTGCTGGTGCACGCGGAAGGCATGAGCCATGCGGAGGCCGGCGCCGTGCTCGGCGTTTCGGAATCCACGATTTCCTGGCGCGTGCACACGATTCGCAAACACATGGGCCAGCCTGCGGCCCGTGCGAGCCTGGCCTATGAATGAGAAATCCTTCGAATCGAAACTGGCGCGCATGAGCGCGCCCGCTCCCGATCCCGAAGCGCGGCTCCGCGCCAAGCGCGCGGCGCTCGAGGAGTTCGCGCGCGTGCAGGCCGCGAACCAGGCAAGCGCGACGTCGACTTCCGCATCTGACTCCAAAGGTTTGTGGGACGCGCTACGTCTCTTCCGTGACGACTCATCTCACGGGAGTACTTCCATGGCCTGGTTTGTTAGACGGAATCTGTTTGCCGGTGTTGCCGGCGCCTGCGTGGTCGGGCTGGGCATCGCCATCGTGTGGCCTTTCTTTTCGCACTATGGCGACTCGCGCCTGTTCGACGACGTGCGCCAGCCGGAAGTCACGGTCGATCTGAAGCCGGCTGCCAAGGAAGATCCTGCTGCACCGCCAGTGTCGAAGTCGCCTGAAGCAAAGCCCGCGCCAGCACAGCCCGAGCCAACACAGCCCGAGCCGGCGAAACCCGAGTCCCGGCGTAATCAGGCCGCGGTGTCCGCGGCGCTGGAGAAGGACAAGGAACTGAATGAAATCCTGGTGACCGGCGAGCGCGCGCGCCTGCAGGCAGCCCTGGAGACCAAGCGCGAAGCGGTTACCGCCGTCGACAGCATCGTCGCGGAGGATATTGGCCTGCCACCTGACCCGAACGTTGCCGAGGCCTTGCAGCGTATTCCCGGTGTCCAGATCACCGCGGGAGCACAGCCTGCGCCCCAACAAGTCGATGAGGAGATTCAGGAGGTAATCACGACTGGAGTTCGCGGTTCGCGCAGAGCGCAGCCCGCGCACAAAGGCATGGCGCCGGCAACGCCGGGAAGCTCGGGTCGCGTGGCGGCAAATGCGTACGCGCCGCCAGCATCGCCGCCACCCATGGTGACCATGGGGGTGATGGATGCATACGAACTTTCGAAGCCGGTTGTGGATGAAGGGCGGGATCTGTTCGAGAAGTTCGCCGTTAACCCCGTCAAGCAGGTCGCCGACGAGCCGGTGTCGACATTCTCGGCGGACGTGGATACCGCTTCGTACAGCTTCGTGCGCCGCCAGCTGAACTCCGGGCGCCTGCCGCAGAAGGACTCGGTGCGCGTCGAGGAGATGGTCAACTACTTCGACTATGCGTGGCCGGCGGCAAATTCCGCGAAGGCTCCGTTCAAGCCAACGGTAGTCGTTAGCGATTCTCCCTGGGGCAAGGGCCGCAAGCTGGTTCACATCGGCATCAAGGGCTACGAAGTCTCCCGCGACGACGCGCCGGGCGCCAACCTGGTGCTGCTGCTCGACGTGAGCGGCTCGATGGATTCACCGGACAAACTGCCGCTGGCGGTCCAGTCGATGGAACTGCTGCTGTCGAGCCTCAAGCCGACCGATACCGTGGGCATCGTGGTGTACGCGGGTGCCGCGGGCACGGTGCTCGAGCCGACGCCGGTGAAGAACAAGCAGAAGATCATCGCCGCGCTGCGCGACTTGCGCCCCGGTGGATCCACGGCCGGCGCCGAGGGTATCGAGCGCGCGTACCAGCTCGCCGAGGCGCACTTCCGCAAAGGCGGCGTGAATCGCATCCTGCTGGCCACCGACGGCGACTTCAACGTCGGCATCGCCGGCACGAACGAGCTCAAGGGATTCGTCGAGCGCAAGCGCGAGAAGGGTATTTTCCTTTCCGTGCTCGGATTCGGACAGGGCAACTACCGCGATGAGCTGGCGCAGGCGCTGGCGCAGAACGGCAACGGCGTGGCGGCCTACATCGACACGCTGGGCGAAGCGCAGAAAGTGCTGGTCCAGGAAGCCGGCGCCTCGCTGTTCACCATCGCCAAGGACGTGAAGCTGCAGGTGGAGTTCAATCCGGCGACGGTGGCGGAGTACCGCCTCGTGGGTTATGAAACCCGTGCGCTCAAGCGCGAGGACTTCAACAACGATGCGGTGGACGCGGGCGATGTGGGCTCCGGCCACACGGTGACAGCCATCTACGAAATCACGCCCGTGGGTTCGGACACGCGCATGGTAGACAAGAGCCGCTACGCGAAGGAGCCGCAGCCGCCGGTCGCGACCGGAACCGCCAGCGAATACGGCTTCCTCAAGATCCGCTACAAACTACCGGACAGCGACACTTCGGAGCTGATCCAGCAGCCGATCCTGATCGCACCCAGTGACCTGCCTCAGAACCTGTTGCGCGACGTGCAGTTCTCCACCGCGGTGGCCGGCTTCGGGCAACTGCTGCGCGGCAGCCCCTTCACGGGCCCGCTGAAGTACGACGACATCATCAAGCAGGCGCAGGCTGCAAAGGGTGACGACCCCTTCGGCTACCGGACCGAGTTCGTGCAGCTGGTGCGCAAGGCCAAGGTGGCGCGCGAGATGTAAGACGCTACTTCTGCGTCTTCACCTTGAAGCCGGCCGGTATCTCGAATGCATCCGCGGGCAGATCACCGGTCGCGATCTTCGTGACCATGGTGGTGATGTCACTCTTGGCGAGTTTCGAGAACATGCCGGCCATGGGGTTGTCGCCCGTGGCGTCGACGGTGACGTGAGTCTCCAGCGCCATGCCGGCCTCTGCCATCTTGCGAGTGAGTTCGGCGTACGCCTTGGCCTGCGCCGCGCCCGTGGGTGTCTTCGCCGAACGCGGATCGCCGAAAATGAAACCGGAGTCCGCCGCCGCCTTGTAGAACTTCTGATAGTCCGCGAGTCCCGGCGCGGATGTGCTGAGGCAGACCGTGCCGGCGAGAACCATGTTCAGGTCCATACCCTGGCCAGTCTGGCCGGTGGGGCTGAACGGCAGCGACAGCCTGATGTCGTGCACGGTGCACGGAAAGCCCGCGATCTGCTTTGTCTGTGCGGTTTTCGTCAGCGTCGCGTTCATCGTGCCGACGCCCACTTTCTGCAGCTCATCGGCGATGATTGCGAGCGGCGTCACCGTCGCCTTTTTCCCCTTCGCATCGAGATCCACGAAGCGGCGGCCGTCGATGTCGAGGATCAAAGACTGGGCCTTGCCGCTGACCATCTGGTCACTGCGCTGACGCGTGCCCTTGATCTGGGTCACACCATCGCCGCCCAGGCTGATGAAAGCGGCCTTGCCCGACGTGGTGGTGTTGACCGTGACGTCGGCATGGACGCTGGCGGCAGCGGTGGTTAGTAGCACGGACAGCAGTATCTTGTTAGTGGCCATGGACCGTCAGCTCCCTTTAGTTAGCTCGGCGGCCGCCTGTATACCGCATCCGGCGGCTACACTGGAATGTCTCGTCCTGACGACAAAGTTTGGTGAGAATCAGTCCGATTCCATGACCACGGGACGTGCGACGTTCAGCCGCACGCGGCCGCGCCCGGCCTTCTCGAGCTGGACAGGCGCGTTCTGCTCGGCCAGCCGACGCTGCAGCAGGAGCAGGCGTACTTCGAGATTGTCCTGCACGTCGGGCAGGCGCAGCTCGGGGGCGAGCCGAAGTTCGCGATTGGAAAATTCACGTCGGCCACTGCGCAGGTACTCGCCCACCAGTTTCCAGAGGATCGCACCGGCGACTCCGCGGATCAGATAGACGTCGTCGAGGAACACGCTGTTGTCGCGCGAATAGCGCCGCAGCTGCACGGCGGGACCGGCTTGAGGTGACGCCGATGCTTTCGGCGGCTCGCGCGGTGGCGGCTCGGGCTCTGGCGGCTGCATGAGGTTCATCGCCACCGCGAACTGTCCGCACAGCAGCATGAGCGCGTCTTCGTCGTCGTAGCCGAAATGCTGGTCGTGTTTGCTCTCCACGAGCAGCGCGCCCAGTACACGTCCGCGCGCGCGCAGCGGCACCGCGAGCTGGCTGCGTGGTTCCTTGAGGCCGGGCAGCGGAATCTCCGACTTGAGAACGGGCTCGAAGCCGAGCGCGTCGGCGCGATCGCGCGCTGCGCGCGCGTAACGCGCCATGTTCATCATGTGGCCGACGCGGATGGCCACGCCTTCCCGCACCGCCGTGCCGACGATGCCGTCGCCGGTCGAGATCTCGGCGCCCGCGCCGCCGACCTCGTAACCACGGCTGGCGAGCAGCGTGAGCACTTCCTGCGCGGAATCGAACAGCCACAACATGGCGTTGTCTATGCGCAGCAGCTCACCCAGCCCGTCTAACAAGGTGTCGAGCAGATCCGAGAGCTCACCGCAGTTTGCCAGGCGCTCCGAGAGAATCCGGGAATTGGTGGCCAGGTCCACGCGCGGCGCGGCGGCCGGCAGCTCGAGCCGGCCCGGCACGCGCCGCAGTTCGAGCACGCGGTAGATGTCGGCGCCGCGCAGGTGAAATACCTGGTCCATGCCGACGTGGCTGGCGACGCCCATGAGCTTGGCGCGCAGCCGCTCGAACACCGGACCTTCGGTTTCAGTGCGCAGGTATTCGAGTTGCAGCACGACGCCAGCGCCCGTGTAGGGGTCATCCAGCGTCAGCGCGGCGCGCTTCGTCGCGAGAACGTTTTCGCGGCTGCGATTGAAGAACTGGAACGACAGCGCGATGTGCAGCGGATCGACGTATTCGGCCAGCGACAGGTAGCTCACGTTCGGCATGCGATCCAGCGACGCGGTGCACAGCGTGGGCGGAATCACGCCCTCCATCATGCGGCGCACGCCAAACAACGTCAGGTCATCCGACATCCGGCGGTTCATGGCTTCGTCAGCGCGAGCGCGCTGCCTGCATCCGGCCCCGGCGTCTGGTTGCGCGCGGAGAACGGCGTGAAGCGGATGGCCATGAGATCTTCGTCAGGGCGCAGATACCAGGCCTCGGTGTAGGCGGGTGGAATTCCGTGGACATCGAGTTGCGCGCGGAATTTCTGGTAGCGGTCGAGCACCAGCTCGCGAAAGGCGGCGCCGCCATGACTGACCACGGCATCGCGACCCAACAGGCTGATCGACTTGTAGTTCTCGGGCAGCGTGAGGTTGAGCGCGATGCGGCCGGTATCGCGCACGGCGTCGATGACTTCGAATCCGGTCTCGGCGGAGAGGATCACGACCAGGCGGCCGTCTGGTTCCAGCGTGGCCGCGAGCCCGCGACACAGTGACGGCCGGCCATCCTTGGTGCAGCCGCCGACCTGGTGGGACACACCCGCACCCAGCAAATCGATGATTTCCTGCGTCAACGCCATGTTCTTGTTATCGCTCCCGCCGCTTAACTTAGCGTGAATTTAAGAAATCGCTAAGTGCGACTTAGCAAACGGGGGGAGGGCATCTCCCTAACCTGCGCCCTCCCGGATACCGAGGTCGCACATGTCCAAACCCGTCATTACCGTCTTTGGTGCCACCGGTGCGCAGGGTGGCGGTCTCGCCCGCGCGTTGCTGGCCGATCCCGGCCGGCATTTCGCGGTGCGCGCGGTAACCCGCAAGCCGGACAGCGCCGCCGCCCTCGAGCTCGAACGCGCAGGCGCCGAGGTGGCGCTGGCCGACCTGGATGACAGTTGCAGCGTTCTTCGGGCAATGGAAGGCGCCTACGGCGCGTTCCTGGTCACCAACTTCTGGGAACACCAGTCGGCGCAGAAAGAGCTGATCCAGGCGCACAACCTGGCGGCCGCGGCGGCCCAGGCAGGTGTTCGCCACGCGATCTGGTCCACGCTCGAGGACACGCGCGATTCCATTGCCGTGGACGGCACGCGCATGCCCGTGCTCCAGCACCAGTACAACGTCCCGCACTTCGACGCCAAAGGCGCCGCCAACCGGTTCTTCGCACAATTGCGCGTCCCGGTGACCTTTCTCTATACGTCGGGCCACTGGGAAAACCTGATTCATTTCGGCATGGGCCCGCAGCGCGGTCCGGACGGAAAGCTGGCGGTGACCTTCGCTACTGCCGATGCGCGCATTCCGTGGATCGCTGCGGAGGACATCGGCATTTCGGCATCGGAAATCTTTCTGCGTGGTGACGCGCTCATCGGGGAGTCGATTGGCATTGCTGGCGATCACCTGACGGGCGCGGAGCTGGCGGCGCAACTCGGTACGGCGCTGGGGGAGCCCGTGCACTACAACGCGGTGTCTCCCGATGTGTTCCGCGGGTTCGCGTTTCCCGGTGCGGACGAGATCGGCAACATGTGGCAGTTCAAGCGCGAAACCGAAATCGCGTACTGCGCACGCCGCGATCTTTCGCGCGCTCGGGCGCTGCACCCCGCGATGGCCGATTTCGGCACCTGGCTGGCGGCTAACAAGTCGCGCATCCCGGTCGCGAAGGCGGCCTGAGCTCCGATGCCGCGCGCGATTCTCCATGGGTCGTTGGCACTGCTGTGGCTCGCAGTTGGCTGCGCGCACGGAATCGCGCGCGCGTCCGAGGCAACTGCGTTGCCCGAACACCTGCGCGACACCGGCCTGTACGCCGACGTTTCGATGTCGCAGCTGCAGCCCGGCGTGTTGCCGTTCTCGCCGCAGTATCCGCTGTGGTCGGACGGCGCCACGAAGCGCCGCTGGATCAAGCTTCCGGCCGGCACCAGCATCGATGCCACGCAGCCGGATGCGTGGGATTTCCCGCGCGGCACGAAGCTGTGGAAAGAATTCAGCCACGCCGGGCGGGTAGAAACGCGCTTCATCGAACGCGTCGTGGACGGGAGCTGGCGTTACGCGAGTTACGTGTGGAGCGCCGATGAACAGGACGCCGTGCTGGCACCGGCGACCGGCATCCGCGACCTGCCGGTGCCGTCGGCGCCCGGCGCACGATATTCGATTCCCGGGCAGGACGATTGTCGTGCTTGCCACGAAGGTGCGCCGGTGCCCGTGCTCGGGTTCAGCGCACTGCAACTCTCGCCCGACCGCGACCGGCAAGCGCCACACGCGGACGCTGCTGACTCCGCGCTTTCACGCATGGACCTGCGGACGCTCGCCTCTCGCGGTCTGCTGGTTCACCTGCCCTCAGAGTTGTTAGTGAGTCCGCCGCGCATCGCGGCGGCGAATCCGACCGAACGCGCCGCGCTGGGCTATCTGCACGCCAATTGCGGTCACTGTCACAACGACGAAGGCCCGCTTGCCGTGCTCGAGATGTCGCTGGCGCAGCGCGTCGGCACGAAAGAGTCCGCGGGCAGCGTGCTGAGGTCGATCGCCTCGGTGCCCGGCCAGTTCCGGATGGCAGGTGGCACCGCACGCCTCGCGCCCGGCCATCCGGATGCAAGTGTCATCGCGCTGCGCATGCGCTCGCGCGAACCGCTTCAGCAGATGCCACCGTTGGGTACGTCCGAAGTCGATTTCGAGGCTATGTCGCTGATTGCCCGGTGGATCGAAAGTTTGCCAATTCATCAACCCAAATAGTTAGAGGTGTTCCGTGTATTCCCTGAAAATGTTCGTGAGAATCGCCCTGGTGGTGGCTGCATCATTCGCGCGCGCTGGAGAGCAGCCTGCGCCGGCGGCCGGCAGTGAGGCGTTGGCCCGTGGCAAATACCTGGTGACCGTGGCCGGGTGCAACGACTGTCACACGCCGCTCAAGATGACGCCCGAAGGTCCGCGGCCGGACATGGACCGCATGCTGTCTGGCCATCCGGAATCGCTCGAGATGCCGCCGGCCCCGAAGATGCCCGAGGGTCCCTGGCAGAATGCGTTTGCGGCAACGAATACCGCGTGGTCTGGTCCCTGGGGTGTGAGCTTCACCGCCAATCTGACTCCGGACCGCGAGACGGGTCTGGGCAAGTGGACGGTGCGCAATTTCACGGAGACCATTCGCACGGGACGCCACCTGGGCCGCGGACGCGAGATCCTGCCGCCCATGCCCATCCCGATGTACAAGAACTTCACGGATGAGGATCTGGCGGCGATCTTCACCTACCTGCAGTCGATTCCCACGGTGAAAAACCGGGTTCCCGATCCCCGCCCGCCGGCCGCCCTGGCCAGCGTCACAAAGTAAGAGACCGGCCGCCCCGCCCCGAAAAGGCGGGGCGGTCCCCCTTATAGAAGAGTTCGGTTGCAAATAAGAATAGTTCTCATGTAGCGTTCGCACTCTTTTTGGAGCCGAACGCTGATGGAACCCCGCCGCCGAATGCAGCTCTATCGCACGATGCATCTGTGGCACTGGATCAGCGCCGCAGTCTGCTTCGCCGCGCTTACGCTGTTCACCGTTACCGGCATCACCCTGAATCACGCGAGTGCGATCAGCGCCGAGCCCGCCGTTTCGAATGGCGGCGCACAGGTGCCGGAGGGGCTTCGCGGACCGCTCGCGGCGGGTGGCGTGGAATCCGCGGAACCTCCGTCGGACATTGCTGCCTGGGCGGAGGAAGCCTTCAAGCTTTCGCTGCGCGATGCGACTGCGGAATGGTCGGAAGAGGAGCTGTACCTGTCGGCTCCCGGTCCCGGACGCGACGCCTGGGTGTCCATCGACCGCGCCAGCGGCGCCGCGAAATTCGAGAAAACGGATCGCGGCTGGCTGGCGTACTTCAACGATCTGCACAAGGGTCGTAACACCGGCATCACCTGGATGATCTTCATCGACGTGGTCGCGGCCGCCGTCCTGTTCTTTTCACTCACCGGCCTCGTGTTGCTGTGGATCCAGGCGCGTCAACGCACGTCCACGTGGCCGCTGGTCGGTGGTGGCATCGCCCTGGTCACCGCACTCATGATTTTCTTCGCACACTGAACGGAGCTCAGAATGATTCGATTGACCCGCATCGCGCCTGGAATGCTGCTCGCCTTCGCCGGCGGCGCCAGCGCAGCCGATCTCAGCCTCAGCGTGGAAATCCCGCAGCTGCCGGTGGCTGAATATCATCGCCCCTACGTGGCGATCTGGATCGAAGGCGCGGATCAGGCGATCGCCGCAAATCTCGCGGTCTGGTACCAGGTGCGTGGCGATCACACCAAGTGGCTACCGGACCTGCGGCAATGGTGGCGACGCGGCGGCCGCGACCTGAAAGTTCCGGTGGATGGCCTGACTGGCGCGACTCGCCCCGTCGGGCAGCACCTGTTGAAATTCGACGCGGCAAAAGCGCCACTGACCGGCCTCAAGCCCGGCCAGTACACGGTGGTCGTGGAGGCCGTACGCGAAGTCGGTGGACGCGAAGCGGTGCGCCTTCCGTTCGAGTGGCCTATCAAGGCTGCCAAACGTGAATCGGCCAGCGGCAGCAAAGAGCTCGGCGCCGTGGCGCTGTCGCTCAATCCTTGAGAGGGGAAGCGCACATGAAGAACTCCATCGTGAGTCACTCAGCTAAATTGGCCGCATTGCTCATCGTGATGGCGCCGGCCACCAGTGAAGCTGCGAGAGCGTGGCTGCTACCGTCGCAAACCATCCTGGCGCGCTCCGGCGGCTGGGTGACCGTGGATGCGGCCATGGCCGACGACCTGTTCTCATTCAACCAGGGTGCGATGCAGGTCGACGCGCTGGTTGTCAGCGGCCCCGATGGACAACCGGTCGCGCCGCAAAATCCGGCGAAAGGCAGAACCCGCAGCAGCTTCGACCTGGAGCTGCGCCAGGCCGGCACGTATCGCATCGCCGTCGCGGAAAACATGGTGATGGCGCGTTGGGAAGAAGACGGCAAGCCGAAACGCTGGCGTGGCGCGCCCGCGGAAATGGCCACCGGCATTCCCGCGAACGCGGCCAAGCTCGAGGTGGAGCAGACACAGCGGCGCGTGGAAACTTTCGTGACCGTGGGCACGCCCACCGACGTGAATCCCGGCGCCGGGACGGGCATCGAGCTCAAGCCCGTTCAGCATCCGAATGACCTGTATGCGCGTGAAACGGCGAAGTT
>DASQJS010000435.1:0-8898 GCA_035630995.1 Steroidobacteraceae bacterium
TCCC
Organism: Steroidobacteraceae bacterium; assembly: GCA_035630995.1. GTDB lineage: Bacteria > Pseudomonadota > Gammaproteobacteria > Steroidobacterales > Steroidobacteraceae > CADEED01. The sequence continues at coordinate 5 of DASQJS010000435.1, forward strand.
CGGTGCGCACGCGGGTTCCGCCTTCCCGGTGATAGCCGATGAGATGCGTCGCCTTCCCCTCGCCGTTACGCAGCGGGTAGATCTGCATGTCGTTGACGAACACCGTGCCGTCCTTGCGCTGGTTGCGCACCAGAACCCGCACGGCCTCGTTGTGGCGCAGCGCTTCGCGAAGCGTGTCGAGCTCCTGCTGATCGCGATCCTCGCCCTGCAGCAGCCGCAGGTTCTTGCCTAACAGGTCTGACGTCTCATAGCCGGTGAGCCGGCAGAACGCCGTGTTGACGTACACCACCAGGTGATCACCGGAAGCCTCGCAGATGACCACGCCATCGGGCGAGACGTCGAGAGCGCCACGCAGAAAATCCCCCTGGAAACCGTTCATGCGTTGCCCGCCGTCAGATTTAGCTTGGGCGGTGCCGAGGACTGTGCCAGCAGATCCGCTGCGACACGCCACGCGCCGCCCGCAAAGAGTTCGCCACGTTCGGGCGCGGCCCGGCCGCGCATGCGAACCAGCCGCAGGTGAGCCGCGGGTTCGGCTTCGAACCTGAGTTCATCGAGTAGTTTGGCAACCGAGGCGCGGTCGTTGCACACCGGCAGCACGTCGCAACCGGCGGTGAGTGCCGCATCGGCGCGCGCCACGATGTCGCCGAACTCTGCGGCGCCACCCATCGAAAGATCGTCGGTGAACACCGCGCCCTCGAACCGCATTTCTTCGCGCAACGCGTTCTGGATCCAGCGGCGCGAGAGACTGGCCGGCGCCGGGTCGACGGCGGGGAACAGGATGTGGGCCACCATGACACCGGGGATGCCGTTGGCGATGAGCCGGCGGTATGGCAGCAGTTCGTCGCCGAGCTCGTTCCATTCGCGTCTATCTACGGGCAGCGACTTGTGCGAGTCGGCGACGACCGCACCGTGGCCGGGAAAATGTTTGGCGGTGGCGGCCATGCCGGCGTCTTTCATGCCCGCCATGTAAGCGAGCGCGAGCTGCGCCACGATCTCGGGTTTCGAATGGAACGCGCGATCACCGATGACCTCGCTCACGCCGAGATCCAGATCGACGCACGGGGCAAAAGACAGGTCGACGCCGTGCGCGCGCAGCTCGGCCGCCATTAGCCAGCCCATGGCGCGGGCGAACGCCACGCCCTGCTTCGCGTCCACGTCGAACTCGTGGCCGATGCGGCGCGGCGACGGCAGCGCCGAGAAACCTGTGCGGAATCGCTGGACACGGCCACCCTCCTGGTCGACGGCCACCACCAGTGCCGGGGTGCGCACGGCATGGATTTCGTCCACCAGGCGAGCGAGCTGATCGGAATTGACGTAGTTGCGCGTGAACAGGATGACGCTGCCCACGAGCGGATGGCGCAGAACATCGCGGTCCTCGGGCGTCAGCTCGAGACCGGCCACGTCGACCATCAGTGGGCCCAAAGTCACAACTCAATTCCTGTCGAGTACGGCTATCGATTCCACGTGTGTGGTGTGCGGGAACATATCAAGTACACCGGCGGCGCGTAAGCGGAAGCCCAACTCATGCGTCAGGACGCCCAAGTCGCGTGCCAGGGAGCCCGTGTGGCAGGAGATATACACCACCCTGCGCGGGGCGAGATGTGCCACGGCACTCAAAACCTCACGCGCACCGACTCGCGGAGGGTCTAACAGCACCTGGTCGAACCCCCCTCGCATCCATGGAATAGCGGTGTCGGGCGCCACCGACAGGTTAGCCACGACGAATTCCGCATTGGAAATGCCATTCAGGTGAGCATTGGCACGCGCCCGGGCAATGAGACCTGCCTCTCCTTCCACGCCAATTACCGCCCGGGCCCGGCGCGCCAGGGGCAGCGTGAAGTTGCCGAGGCCGCAGTACAGGTCCAGGACCCGGTCGGATGGCCCGACTTCCAGTAGTTCGATGGCCCGGGCGACCATGGCCTGGTTGATGGCGGCGTTCACCTGGACGAAGTCGGTGGGGCCGAATTCCAGCTTCAGGTCGAAATCGTCGAGACGATAGTGCAGGTCGACCGCGCCTGGCGTCAGGGGCACGATGGAGTCGAGCCCGCCTGGCTGCAGCAGGATGCGCAGGCCGTGCGTCCGCTCGAACTCGCGCAGCTTGTCGAGATCGGCCTCGGGCAGCGCATCCAGCACGCGAATGACCAGCACCTGTTCGCCATCGGACAGCGCCACCTCGATCTGCGGGATGCTCGACCGGCGCGCCATGCCGGTCAGCAGGTCCGCCAGCGTGCCGACCAGCGACGCGACTGGCTCGGCCAGCACCTCACAACGTTGCACGTCAGCGACGTACTTGCCCTGCTTCTCGCGAAAACCGACGAGACTCCGGTCTTTCCTGGTGACGAAGCGCGACGACAACCGCGCGCGCCGGCGATAGCCCCAAACGGGACCTAGCAACGGTGGCAGCCACTCGGCAGGCGTGACGTTGCCGATGCGCTCGAGGTTCGATGCGAGCTCTTTCTGTTTGGCCTCGATTTGCGCGGCGGGATCCAGGTGCTGCAACGCGCAGCCGCCGCACACACCGAAGTGCGCACAGCGCGGTGTCACACGCTGCGGCGAAGCCGCGAGTATCCCGATGAGCTCGGCTTCGTCGTGGCTCTTGTGGAAGCTGCGGCGCCGGAAACTGATGCGCTCACCCGGCAGCGCACCGGCGACGAAGGCGATCTTGCCGGAGGTCTCGCCGGGCCGCACCACGCCTTCGGCGTCGTGCGTGAGATCGCTGACCACACCGGTTTCGATGCCGGCATGGCCTTCACGTGCAGGCTTGCTCACGTTTCGGGCGTCCAGGCGGCGAGGAACTCGTCGAAGTGGGCTTGTTTGGCATCGGTGAGCCAGGTGCGCGTGCGCGCCAGCTCGTCGGCGAGGCCGGCGTCGGTGAGCCGGCCGCGCATGTGCTGAAAGCGCAGGAATATGAGCCAGGTATTGATGACGTCCGTCTCGCAGTAACGGCGGATGCGCGTGAGCTCGCCACTGCGATAGGCGTCCCATACCTGCGATCCGTCGAAACCGAGCTTGCCGGGAAAACCCAGCAACACCGCCGTATCGGAAAGCGAGGCGCGGGCGCGATTCTGGTAGCCCGAAAGCACGTCCATGACGTCCATGTGGCGCCAGTGAAAGCGGCCGAGATAGTTGTTGTAGCGAAACGCGTTGTCTTCGTCGCCGGTTTCCCAGTAACGCGGCGCCTGCACTTTGAAACGCAGCGCGCGATAATGCAGTACGGGAAGATCGAAGCCTCCGCCGTTCCAGCTCACCAGGTCGGGCGTGAATTTGTCGATGCCGTCGAAAAAGCGCTCCACCAGCTCACGTTCTGACGCGCCCTCGTCCCCCAGGCTCCACACGCGAAATCCCTCGCGCGAACGGAAAGCACAGGAAATGGCGACGATGCGATGTTGCTCGTGGGGCAGGAAGTCGCTGCCAGAATCCTGGCGCGCCTTCGCCTGCATGGCCTTGCCGACTTCATCATCGGAAAGCCCTTCGAGCCCGAAGAGGCGCCGCCCGAACTCCACGTCCGGCACGGTTTCAATGTCGAAAACCAGCGTGTTCATCGGCGAACCTTCGCCAGGCGTTTCGCCTTACGCTTTGGCTTCGGCTTCGGCAGGCGCTTCGCAGTGCGTTTCGGCGCGGGTCTCGATTTGGGCGCCGCTTCGAGCACGGCCACCGCGACGATGAGCCCCGCTTCGTCGGTAAGCGTGACGTGGCCGTCACCGATTCCCAACTGGCGGCGCACCTTTTCGCCGCGCGGTGAATATGCGACTTCGGGTTTGCCCCACGCGTTCTGTACCACGCCGACGTCACGGATCCAGATGCCGTGCGCAAAGCCCGTGCCCATGGCCTTGACGATGGCTTCCTTGGCGGCGAAACGCATGGCGATGAACCGCTCGGGCCGCTTCGTCCGGCCAAGCTGCACGCGTTCCGCGGGCATGAGCAGCCGATCGATGAAATGGTCGCCGAATCTTGCCAGGACCTTCTTGATGCGCGCGGCCTCGAGCACGTCGACACCGATGCCGAAGATCATCGGCGCGCACTCTGCATCAGCGTTTTCATCTCGCGCACCGCGGCATCGAGACCGGTGAAAATCGCGCGCGCGATGATGCAATGGCCGATGTTGAGCTCGACGATTTCGGGGATGGCCGCCACCGGAAGCACGTTGTTGTAGGTGAGCCCATGGCCGGCGTGCACTTCCAGCCCCAGGTTGGCCGCGCGTTTGGCGGCGGTCGACAGGCGTTCGAGCTCGCGCGCCTGAGCCGACCCGGTGGCTTCGGCGTATGTGCCGGTATGCAGCTCGATGACCGGCGCGCCCGAGCGCTTGGCCGCTTCGATCTGCGCGAGATCCGGCGCGATGAACAATGCCACGCGAATGCCCGCCGCCGCGAGCTTGCGCACACCGCCGGCCACGCGTTCCACGTCGGCGGCGACATCCAGCCCGCCTTCGGTGGTGATTTCTTCGCGCTTCTCCGGCACCAGGCAGCAGTCCTGTGGCCGCACGCCCACGGCGATCTGCACCATCTCATCGGTGAGTCCCATCTCGAGGTTCATGCGTGTCTGCAGCAGCGGCCGCAAGGCGTGCACGTCGCGATCCTGGATGTGCCGGCGGTCCTCGCGCAGGTGCAGCGTGATGTTGTCGGCGCCGGCCTGCTCGGCCAGCAGCGCCGCATGCACCGGATCCGGGTACGACACGCGGCGCGCCTGGCGTACCGTGGCCACGTGATCGATGTTGATGCCGAGTTCGATGGTCGAATTCCTCATGCGTTTCCTCGTCGCGACATAGAGCGCGCCACAGTGCGCGTGCGAAGCTCGCGGCCCTCCAGGCAATGATCCAGCACCTGGCGCAACACGCGGCGCGCCACGTCGAGCGTCTCGGTGTCACCCAGGGTTTCGGTTTGCAGCGCCAGCAGGCAGCGGCCGGAATAGGCGCCCGGGGCGTCTTCGCGAACCTGCGAGAGTCCCTGCGTCGGCCGGAACTGGTAGTAGCCCGCAGTGTCGACGACGAATTCGAGGCCATATCCGATGGACTCGAGCAACCGCTTCTCGAAAACGCGCAACGCCAGTTCGGGCGCGGCGTCCGTCGCGAGCCGCCGCAGTGCGTGGTCGTAGTCGCTGAACAATTGCGGCTGTGGATCGTGACGCGTCGTCAGATGGATGATGAGCTCGTTGAGGTAGAAACCGGAGAGCACATGGCGTGGCGGAAATGCCAGGGCGTCGCCGTCCGGCTCCGCGGCCGTCAATTGCGCGGCATCCCCACGGCCGGTCCATGTCACGAGCAGCGGCCGGAATGGCATGAGTAATGAGGCGAGTTTCGACTTGGGTCCGCGCGCGCCGCGCGCGAACAGCGTCAGCCGTCCGTGCTTCGCGGTGAACACATCGAGAATGCGGCTGGTGTCGCGATACTCGCGATGATGCAGCACGAAGGCCGGCTCGAGAGCGATGCGTTCGCGCGGCTGCATGGTCACCTCACTACTCCATCCCAAGCTGCGCCAGGGCGCGCGCATCGTCCGCCCAGTCCTCGCGCACTTTGACCCAGAGATTGAGGTGCAGGCGTTTGCCGAGCCTGGCATTGAGCTCTTCGCGCGCCTGCTGGCCGATGCGCTTCAGGCGTGAACCCTTGGCGCCGATGACGATGGGCTTCTGCCCGGCGCGATCCACCCAGATGACCGCATCGATGACGAGGCGACCATCTACTTCTTCCTTCTTTTCGATTTCGACCGCGATGCCGTAGGGAAGCTCTTCCACGAGTTCCATCGTGAGCTTCTCGCGGATGGATTCGGAGATCTGGAAGTCCTCGCCGCGGTCGGTGCGTTGCTCGGGCGGGAACAGCTCCGGCGACTCGGGCAGACGCGCGGTGATGACGTCGATGAGGCGGTCGAGATTCACGCCCTTCTCGGCCGACACCGGAACCACGTCGAGAAACCCGTGTTTGCCCGCGAGCTCCGCCGTGAATGGCAGCAGCTGATCCTTGGGATAGATGAGGTCGACCTTGTTGATGACGGCGATCGAGTTGCGCCCGGATTCGCGGATGCGCTGCAGGACAGCTTCGTCTTCCTCGTAGAAGCGCATGCCCTCGACGACGAACACGACCAGGTCCGCATCGGCGAGCGCCGAGGCGGCCGTGCGGTTCATGGCGCGGTTCAACGCGCGCTTTTCGCCGAGATGCAGACCCGGCGTATCGACGAACGCGATCTGCACACCGGGGCGATTGAGCATGCCGAGCACGCGGTGACGCGTGGTCTGCGGGCGCGAGGTGACGATGGAAAGTTTTTCGCCGACGAGAGCATTGAGCAGCGTCGACTTGCCGACGTTTGGACGTCCGACGAGAGCGGCGAACCCCGCACGAAAAGGGGTGGCCGGCCCCGTGCCGGGGATGTTTTCTTCAGTCATAGAGTCCCAGCGCGCGAAGCGCGGCCTGTGCGGCTGCCTGTTCGGCGCGGCGCCGGCTCGGGCCTTCGCCCTCGGTTTCGAGCGAGGGCTGCGAGATGGCGCAGGAAACCAGGAAAGTCTGCTCATGCGGTTCGCCGCTGGTGCGCTTGACGGTGTAGACGGGCAGCGAACGGGCGTTGCCTTGCAGGTGCTCCTGCAGGCGCGTCTTCGCATCCTTGAGCGTGGACGGCTCGGGCAGGCCGGCGATGCGGCTTTCGAACATCGGGCCGATGATCGTACGAACGACATCGGGTCCACCGTCGAGATACAACGCGCCGCACAGCGCCTCGAAAGCATCGGCGAGAATGGACTGCCGGCGGAAGCCGCCAGTCTTGAGTTCGCCAGATCCCAGCAGCAATAACTCGCCGAGCTGCATCTCCTGGGCGATTTCGGCCAGTGGCTCTTCACTCACGAGCCGCGCGCGCAGGCGCGACAGGTCGCCTTCGCTGGCCAGCGGAAACTCGCGATACAGCCGCTCGGACAACAACAGGTTCAAGACCGAGTCACCGAGGAATTCGAGCCGCTCGTTGTTAGGACCTTCGGCGCTTCGATGCGTGAGCGCGACGACGAACAGTGCGCGGTCGCGCGGCGCATAGCCCAGCCTGGCGGCAAGCGTGTCCGCCTGACTGGACGGCATCAGCCCCATGAGTGCAGCAGCATTCAGTTGATCACTACCGATTTGTTGAAGACCAGCGTGATGTAGAGATTGCCGAACATGGGCAAGGTCTTTTCATAGTCCGCGGTCATGGTCCAGCCCGCGTCTGCCTTGGTGACGACGATTTCTTTGACAGAGGGCGAGTCGATGTAGCCCGTGTCGAACCGCCTCCCGAGCGATGAGCGAATGCCGTCCGGACTCAGCGCTTCTTCGGTCTTTAGCTGCGTGGCGGTTGTTTTCATCGCCGTCACCACTTTGTAGTAGTTCAGGTATTCCGGTCCAACGCGGATGCCGGCGTAGAGCACCACGGCCATCGGTGCCAGCAGGAAGATCCAGCCGATAAAGGTCACACCACGTTGTTTGCGCATATACCCTCCCGGGACGTTCACGGAATGCTATCGCCGATGCGACTCCAGTTGACCACGCTTCCACGCTGGAGATCAAAATTGAACCAGATTCGAGTCGCCTTGCCGACCAGATTCTGGTCGGGCACGAGACCCCAGCCGCGGCTGTCATCGCTGTTGTCGCGGTTGTCGCCGATCATAAGGTAGTAGCCGTCCGGGACGATCTCGAACTGGTGGTCGCCGCGGTCGCGCCCGGTGTTGGCGGGCGTCTCCCGGCAGACCCAGCGACCCACGTCTGCGCGGGTCTTCTTGCGATCGCAGGCCGGCAGGTTTGCCGAGCTGCCCTCGTCCAGGAAACGGTTGCCAGGGATGAGCCCGACATCAGACCGGCACGACATGACCTGGTGGGTGTGCTCGCCGATCGTTTCGGTCATGAGCTTGAGGCCCACATAACAGCCGTCGGTGTAGTCGCCGACTTCCTGCAGCGCGATCTTCTGGCCATTGATCACGAGATGATCGTCATGCACTTCGATGCGATCGCCGGGTAACCCGACCAGGCGTTTGATGTAGTTCACGTTGGGGTGCGGCGGGTGACGGAACACCACCACGTCGCCGCGCTGCGGCGATCCGATGTCGATGAACTTCTCGTTCACCACCGGCCAACGCAGACCGTATGAGAACTTGTTCACTACGATGAAATCGCCGTCGAGCAGCGTGGGCATCATCGAGTCCGAGGGAATGCGGAACGGCTCGAAGATGAACGCGCGCACGATGAGCACGATGAACGCCACCGGAAAGAAACTGCGGGCGTAGTCGACGGTGCCCGGTTCCGGAAGCGCGATGGGCGCTGGCTGCGCCGCGGCCGCGGCCGCGTCGCGCGGCTTTCGGAAGAACAGCTGGTCGATGCCCCAGACGATTCCCGTGCCGATCGACAGCAGCAGGAGCACCAGGCTGAAGTCGAGCGTCTCCGCGGTGATGAGTCGCAGGATGACGGCGACCACCAGCCACGGAAGGACGGCGTAGGCGATACGCACCAGAGGCGGATCCGGCACCACCAGTGAACCTGCGTCGGTCGCACGTCGTGGCGCCAGCAACCAGCTGTCGATTGCGCACCACAGGCCCACCGGGATCGCGAGCCAGCTCGCGGGCACGGCGACTTGCTTCAACAGGTCGATGATCTCGTGCATGGGCTATTTCCCCACCTTGAGCACGGCAAGGAACGCTTCCTGCGGGATCTCCACCGAGCCGATGTTCTTCATGCGCTTCTTGCCCTCTTTCTGCTTCTCGAGCAGTTTCTTCTTTCTCGAGATGTCGCCGCCGTAACACTTGGCGAGCACGTTCTTGCGCAGCGCCTTGACGGTGGCGCGCGCGATCACATGGCTGCCGATGGCGGCCTGCACCGCGACTTCGAACATCTGGCGCGGAATCAGCTCCTGCATCTTGTCGACGAGCTGACGACCACGCTCGTAGGCGCTGTCCTTGTG
>DASQJS010000436.1:0-11501 GCA_035630995.1 Steroidobacteraceae bacterium
ACGCCGTCTGCTGCAGACCTTCTTCATTGCTGTGCTCGCTGGCGCAGCCCTGCTGACCACCCAGGCCGCGCGCGCGGCCGAAAAAACCACGTTCAACGTCGCCTGGAGCATCTACGTCGGCTGGATGCCCTGGGACTACGCGCAATCGAGCGGCATCCTCAAGAAGTGGGCCGACAAGTACGGCATCACCATCAAGCTCACGCAGATGGACTACATCGAGTCCATCAACCAGTACACGGCCGGCAAGTTCGACGGCTGCGTCATGACCAACATGGACATGCTCACGATCCCCTCCGCGGGCGGCGTGGATTCCACCGCGCTCATCGTCGGCGACTATTCCAACGGCAACGACGGCGTGGTGCTCAAGGGAGCCGGCAAGAAGCTCGCCGACATCAAGGGCCAGTCGGTGAACCTCGTCGAGCTCTCGGTATCGCATTACCTTCTGGCGCGCGGCCTCGAATCGGTCGGGCTCGCCGAACGCGACATCAAGGTCGTGAACACTTCGGACGCGGACATCGTCAGCGCCTTCGCAACCCCGGGCGTGACCGCCACGGTGACCTGGAAGCCGCAGTTGTCCGAAGTCACGGCAATGCCGAAGACCACGCTGGTGTTCGATTCGAGCAAGACGCCGGGCGAAATTCTCGATCTCATGGTGGTCAACAGCGCAGTGCTGAAGGCCAACCCGAAGCTGGGCAAGGCGCTGGTGGGTGCCTGGTATGAAACGCTGGCGCTCATGCTGGCCAAGGATGCCAAGGCAACCGCGGCGCTCGAATCGATGGCCAAGGCGTCGGGAACCGACCTGGCCGGCTTCAAAGGACAATTGGCGACCACGTTCCTGTATTCGACCCCGGCGAGCGCGGTGGCCGCCACGAAGGCGCCCGATCTCGTCAAGAAGATGGACCTGGTCCGCAAGTTCTCGTTCGACCACGGCTTGTTAGGCGAGGGCGCGAAGACCGTCGATGCGGTCGGCATCGAATTCCCGGGCGGAGTCACGCTCGGCAACAAGGCCAATCTCAAGCTTCGCTTCGATCTCGGCTACATGCAGATGGCTCTCGACGGCAAGCTCTGAAGCGCCTTTCTTGCGTCGGCTGATCAATCAACACCCGGGGCGGGCCGCTGGGCTTGCCCTGGGTGTGTTGCCGTTCATCGCGTTGCTGGTGATGTACGTCATCGCCTCGCACCTGCGGCTCGCCGAAAACCCGGACGACAAACTGCTGCCCGCGCTGGGCAAGATCGCCAGCACCTTTCACAGTTACGCCTTCGAAGAGGACAGCCGCACGGGACGCGTGCTTTTCTGGGCCGACACGTGGGCCAGCCTCAAGCGAATCGGCTCGGCGCTGCTCATCAGCGCCACGCTGGGAATGATCCTGGCGGTTGGCATCGGCGTGATCCCCAGAGTGCGGGCCTTGCTCTCGCCGCTGCTCGGCACCATCGCCATGATTCCACCGCTGGCGATCCTGCCGGTGCTGTTCATAGTTCTCGGGCTCGAGGAGACCGCGAAGATCTCGCTCATCGTCATCGGCATCGCGCCGTGTATCGCGCGCGACCTGGCGTTGCGCGTCGGCGAATTGCCGAAGGAGCAGATCATCAAGGCGCAGACGCTGGGCGCGTCGACCTGGCAACTCATCCTGCGCGTGGTGCTGCCGCAGCTGTGGCCGCGGTTGATAGATTCCTTGCGGCTGTCGATGGGCTCCGCGTGGTTGTTCCTCATCGCCGCCGAAGCCATCGCGTCGACTGAAGGACTCGGCTATCGCATTTTCCTCGTGCGGCGTTACCTCGCCATGGACGTGATACTTCCCTACGTGGTGTGGATCACGCTGCTGGCGGTGCTCACCGACCTCGCGCTGCGACTGATCCGCACGCACGCCTTCCGCTGGGCGGAGCCGGAGCGCTGATGGCCGCCGTCACCGTACGCAATGTCTGGAAGGAATATGGCGCGCAGGTGGTGCTCGAAAACGTGCGCCTGGAAATCGCCGACCACGAGTTCGTGACGATTGTCGGGGCCTCCGGCTGTGGCAAGACCACGTTCCTCAAGATGTTGTTAGGCATGGAGCAGCCGACGCGCGGGCAGATCCTCATCGACGGTGTGCCGATCCGGCCGGAACCGGACCCGGACCGCGGTGTCGTTTTCCAGCGGTACTCCGCGTTCCCGCACCTGACCGTGATCGACAACGTGATGCTGGGTCTCGAGCTGCGCTCTTCGAAGATCACCGGCAGGTTGTTCGGCGCAGCGCGGCGCGAAGCGCGCGCCGCCGCGATGGCCATGCTCGAGTCGGTGGGTCTCGCGCATGCCGCCGACCGCTACCCGGCGCAACTCTCCGGCGGCATGCAGCAGCGCATGTCGATCGCCCAGGCCGTGATCCGCAAACCCAAGGTCCTGCTGCTCGACGAGCCTTTCGGTGCCCTCGACCCCGGCGTCACGGCCGATATGCACGAACTAATCCTGCGGTTGTGGGAAGAAAACCGCATGACTATCTTCATGGTTTCGCACGACATCCAGGAGAGCTTCCAGCTCGGTACGCGACTGCTCACGTTCGACAAGCTGCGGCACGACCCGCAGTCGCCGGAGGCCTACGGCGCGAGCGTGACCTACGACATGCCGCTCTCGCGCCGCCGCCCGCGCGCTGCGCCGTCGTCCTGACGAAAAAGTTCAAGGCACGCTTTCGCAGGCCGCGCCGCTGTTGTTGTTCTCGTCGAATTCCTTTACGGCTCCATTTCTATCCGCCGTCATCGTGACGACGAACGGCTTGGGGCGTTGCGCCTTAGGCAACTCAAAACTCAGCGTGGTGGCGTTCTGCGAGATCCCGCCGGGGGGAAGGTCATATTGGAGGAAGTCTTCTTCCCCGCGCACGGTCAGTCCCTTGTTCCATCGATGCATGCCGACGACCAGCACCGGCGCCGTACGCACGCCGTTGATGATTGGCAGCGTTTGTATCCAGCGCGTGGCGCCGTTGTCCATGATCACGATGATGTCCGGGTCATTGCGCACATCGGGGGAGTCGATGTCGGTGCGGCACTGGGATGTCACCGGATCCTTCACGGCGTCCCACGCGAAGATACTGGTTTCGACAGGCGGGATGCTCGCGAGGTTGGTGCTGCCGCCATTCCTGGTTTGCGCCCTGAATATCGCGTGGGTCGAGCTCGAATCATCGGCGATGTTTTGCGCATTGAGATCCAGCGTGGACATCCATAGCGGGCGGGGCGCGGAGAAAACGCAGTTCGCCGCCACGGCATTTCGGCACGCACCCACCGCCCAGTTTGTGTCGACGTTGAGCAAGCTGTCGGCGATCGACCCGGCCGGCATGTCGTAGGTGTATCGATAGCCGATGGCCAGCGAGCCGTCGTAGACGGTAACGTGTGGCAGCGCGCCCACCGGAAGGAAGTCAGCCGGACCAAAGGTGCAGTTCGCAGCCTGACTCGCAAGCTTCACGCACACCAGAAAATGGGTGGGCAGTGGCTGGCTGGGCGTGCTGAACAACCCGTACTCGACCCATGCGAATCGAACGGTCGTCAATGCAGGTACCTCGCCCTTCACGGTTGCGCCGGCCGCGGGCGTCGACAGCACGGGCGTCGGCAGCAGTGCCGACGGTGGAAAAACGATCTGCGCGCTCGCCGCGGAGGGCAGCGTGAGCGCAACGACTAACAAAGGGAACTTGCGGTACATGGTTCAGGTCCTCGTTTATCAATTTATGAACAGCGTCACCGTCCGGCTGGAGGTGAGATTCACGGTGCATTGGGTGCCGTCGGCATTCAGGGAGGTGCAGCCGACCCAGTCGCCGAGCAGCGACCCCGAGTAGGCGGACGCGGTCAGCACGACGACCGTGTCGGCGGCGAACTGCCGCACGCAGGTGGGCTCGCTGTCCTTGGAACAGGCGGTGACCACGGGCACGTAGGTGACGACGCCGTGCCCGCCGCCGCGCAGCATCAACGTGAGATCCAGCGCGCCGGGTGCGGAGGTCACCGTCAGCGTGCGCGTCGTCTGATCGCTGAGTCCTCCGGCGTCGGTTACCGTGAGCCTCGCTAGATAGGTTCCGGCGGCGGCGTAGGTGAATTGCCGCACGCGCGCGTTGGCGTAGATGCCCTCTGCGTCGGTTACGCCATCACCGTCGAAATCCCAGCGATAGATGCCTATGCCCACATCGTCGGTGCTGCTGGTGGCATCGAAGCTCACCGCGTTGCCGGTCTGCGGGCTGCCGGGCGAATACGTGAAGCTCGCGACCGGTGGGTTGTTGCTCGCCACCACCGTGACCTCCACTTCGTCCGTGTCCCTGGCGCCGGTCGAGTCGGTGACGGCGAGTCGCACGCGGTAGAGACCCGGCGCGCTCCACGCATACGTGGCCTCCACCGCGGTGGAATCGACGCTGCCGTTTTCGTCGAAATCCCATTGATAGGTGAGCTGCGTGTTGCCGCCGTCGTCGGTGCTGGAACTGGCAGAAAAGCCAACAGCTTGACCCACGCCAACGCTGCCCGCGGCGTCACTCGTGATGACGGCAACCGGCACGGCGTTCACGGTGCCAAAGTTGAAGACCACGCCGCGATCGCGATCCATGAGCACTCGGCAGGTGGCCGCCGCCGTTGCAGTGGCTGGCGTGAACGGATCGCAGCCTTCGTTCAGAGTGAGCGTGTTGTTGCCGTTGGGCACGATGGTGAGCAGCACTTCATCGGCGATGTCGTAGATGATCTGGCAGGCATTGCCGCCCGGCACGCAGGGTGGAATGTCGGTCGGGCGATTCGCGGTCACGGTTCCCGCGCCGCTGTCGTAGGGAAAGCTGATGGCGAGCTGGCGAATCCCGTCCGAACCGATGCCAATGCCGGAGAAGAATGCCACCACATTGCGAGTGCGTTGCATGCCCACGTGACACACGGTCTGGCCAAACGTGCCTTGCGGATCCAGCGTTTCGGCATCGCAGCCCGACCATCCGGACAGATATCGATTGATGCCCGGCTCGGCATGCAGCAGCACGATGCTGTGGCGCGCGAAAGGCCGGTCGCAATCCGCGGTGCAGTCCATGGAGCCGCCGGCGGTGGGTGGGACCGCGATCACGCGACCTGGGATGCCGATGCCGGTGAGTGTGTCCGACACCAGGCGCATCTGCAGGCGCTCGATATTGGTGGCGAAGCGGCCCTGGCAACTCACGTCCGTGGTGATGGCAAATTCCACGGAACGCGCGCCGGGTACGTCCGCGAGGCCGGTGCAGGTGAAGGTCTCGAAGCTGTAGTTAGCGTCGGTGGATATGCCTTCGAGGCGCACCGTGCTGCCGGTGGCGAACGTCTGCGTGCAATCCGCGCCCATCGAGCCGCAGGTGATTCCGACGGGTACGCTGCGCACGTAGCCCACCTGTGGCCCCGCGCCCGCGGGACTCAAGGTCACCGTCACCCGCGGCGAGCCCGGCGGCCCGCCCGTGAACTCGGCCGAGCAGGTGAGGTTGCCCGTCATCTCGAGATTGATCGGCGAGCCGCGCGCGAAGGCGGCGCAGGCGCCGCCCCAGCCGACGAAAGTCTCAGTGGCGCTGGCGGTGGCGCTGAGTGTGAGGATCTCGCCGGGAGAATAGGTGCCGCCGCAGGTACCGCTGCTGCCGTTGCTGCAGTCGAGGCCCGCGCCGCTGACACGGCCATTGCCGGTAACGTTCAGTGTGAAACGCGGCGCGTTGGCGGCGCGGAAAGTGGCCGTGACTGTGCGATCGGCGGTCATGGTCAATATGCAGCTGTAGGCGGTCGCGATATCGCACCCGGTGAAACCCAGGAAACGGCCGCGCTCGCCGCTGTCGACCGCGAGGGTCACGGTGGTATTCGGTAGATAGGCCGCCTCGCACCGATTCGCACCCGTTCCGCAGGAGATGCCGCCCGGTGCGCTGGTGACGACTCCGGGCGAACTGACATTGCCCTGCACGACATTCAGTCGGTGGCGCAGCGGCGGTGTGCCGCCCGCGTCCGGCTGGGTGAACCCCGCACACTGGCGTGCCACTGCGGGCACCGGAATCAGTTGTGTCGGCACGGCGCTGGCGCGCGAGGCGGCGTTGCCGGCGATGCGCCGCCCCGCAGCGGTGCTGCGGTCTCGCATCCCGAGCGTCAGCGGGGCGTAGTTAGTCGCCAGCTCGGCGGTTCGCAGGGCATTGCAGCCCTCGTTGATACGGCCGTCAGGACCGAGTCGCATGACCCACGCTTCGCCACGCTCGCCGAGCGAGTCGGAGCGGCCGGCAACTACGAAGCCGCCGTCGGCGAGCGCGTCGAGGCCGAACAGGGTTTCGTCATACAGGCCGCCATAGGTCCGATGCCAGCGCGCGGCGCCATCGGCGGCGAGACGGATCAACAGGATGTTCCTCCGGCCGGCGGCGGCCAGGGCGCTCTCGTCGTTGAAGGCGCCGCCGTCGAGATGACTCGATGCCAGCAGGAATCCGCCGTCCGCGAGCGTCACGATGCGCGCCAGCGGTCCGTACAGGGAGCCACCCACCTCGAAGGAGTACGACCACTCGAGGGCACCCGCGGCGGAGATGCGTGCGGCCCATGGAAGCTGCATCGCCTGACCGCCGGCGACACCGGCGACGATGACGCCGCCGTCGCTGGTCACGTCGATGCCGGAAAGCGCGCCGCCAATGGGCAACTGGCGCTGCCAGACGATGCCGCCCGTGGCATCGATACGCGTGACCCACGGGGCCGCGCTTTGGATGAACTCCAGGTCTTCGCCGATGACGTAGTAACCGCCATCGCTGCGGGCGACGATGCCGGTGGCGATCGGCTGGGGCGAGGGGTTGGGGTTGAGCGGCGCCGTGCTCCACAAGACGGCGCCGGTGGCGTCTAGCTTGATCACTCGCGGCTGCGGAGCGACGCCTTCAGTGGCACTGACTCCGGCGAGCACGACGCCGCCGTCCGTGCTCGCCGCGATGGCGCCATAGGGCAGGTGCTTGCGGCTCAACAGGCTGAAGTTGTCGAGGCGCACCTGCCATAGAACATCGCCGACATTGGTGTCGAGGCGCAGCTTGGCGACTACGGTGCCGGGCAGCTCTACATCGCCGGTCGAATCGCTCTGGCCCGCGACGACGAAACCATTGCTCAACTCGACCGTGGCGAAGGCGCGTTCGCCGCGAAATTCCGAGCCCGCTCCAAAGTTGCGATCGACCAGCGGCTCGCCGGCATTGCCGAATACCTGGATGTGGGCGCGATCTCCGGGTTGGTAGACAGACACCACGCGCGCGTCGCGGTCGAACTGCAGCGCGGGTAGCGGGTAGGTTTCACCATCGGCGGGGCCGTACGCCGCGGAGTCACGCGATACTTCGGTGAGGTTCGGGCGGATCAGCATCCGGAACGTGCCGCCGTCGGACGTATATCCCACCGCCTGCAACGGCGTGTTGGCATCGGCGGCGCCCGGCGCCGCGATGCGCAGGTCGGAGAGGATTTCGAGGCCGTCGTAGAACTCAGTCGTGAACAAATCGCCGTCGGGTTCGACGTAGGCCGACATGGCGAGCAGCGCACCTTCGTCGTCCCGGCTCCCGCGTCCGCCTGCCACGTAGTGGCAATAGCGCGCCAGGGAGGGCGTGGGGCGGCACATCTGCACCACGGTTTCGAACAGCGCGCCTTCCTCGATGACCGAGCGCCACTCTTCGTCGCCGTCCTCGCGCGAAAACTTCATGACGATGCTGTCGCGATCGCCATCGAGGGTGTACCAGATGGCGATGTCGTCTCCAACGATCACGAAGCCGTCCTCGGCGCCGCCGTCGAACACGTCGTCGTCGTTGGCGTCTTCCACCTGGATGAGATCGCGTGCGATCAGTCGGCTATAACGGCGGGTCCACGGCACCCCGCCCCCATCATCGAGCAGCGACAGCTGCATCGCAGGTTTGGGACCCTGTTCAGTGCTGTCGCCACGAACACGTGCGCTGGCCGCAACCACCGCGCCGTTCTGCGCCGTCGCGCGCACCAGCAGCTCCGCCGGTTCCTCCGGTAGATAGTCATACTGCGTTTCGCTGATGCGCCGGCTCCACTGCACGATGCCGGTCGCGTTGACTTTGACGATCCACGGCGCCGCGACCGGGATGCCGTTGCTCGCATCGACTCGCACCACCGCGCTGCTCCAGGCGGCAAGCAGCGCGCCGCCGTCCGGCGTCGGCCACACGTCCCAGCCGGTGTCGCGTGCGGATTCGTTGGCGCGGAAGAATTCGCGCGAGGCAAAGCCGCCGCCGTCGTAGCTTCGGGTCCAGCGCACGCTGCCGTCATCGTTCAGACGCGCGACCAGCAGATCGACAACCGCATCCGGATTGCTGACATCACCCGAGGGGCCGGGGCCGACCTGGGTGCCAACCATCCAGTAACCATCGTCGCCCGCGCGCACGCGTTTGAAGAGCGCTTCGGCGCCCGCGGCCGCGGCGCGCTTCTCGCCCAGCGCGAGTTGCCAGTCGAGGTCGCCGGCCTGATCGAGCTTCGTCACCCAGAAATCGCCGTCGATCGGCGGAAGGCCTGACTCATCGGTTTGCTGATGATCGAATACGCCGGCTAACAGAAAGCCTCCGTCGCGCGTGGCGACCACGGCGTTGGCCCAGTCGTCTCCCGGGCCGCCGATCGACTTCGACCAGGTTGCCGCTGCGGGCGGAGTCGTCGGATCGTCGTCATCCGGAGGTAGGCCGGGCGATCCGGAGCAGGCGCTGAGCGTGAGGGCGAATAACGAGGCAAAAAATGCGCGTGAACGATCGAAGATTGGCATGGTGGGCTTCCGTGACACGAAGAAAGGCTTCTTGGGTTACGGAAACGGCACGGCGAATGGGCCGCGAAGGGCCAATTATTTCGAACCTGTAAAAAGTATCGACGCCGTCGCGTCAGTTCGCGGTGTCTCGCAGCACTTTCTGATCGACTGGCAGCGGAGATTTCGCCAACAGCGCGCGCGCCTCCGCGGTGCGCTTGCTCGCAGCTTGGCGTTGGCCGGCGGCGAACTCACAGCGCGCGAGCCAGAGGTTGGCGAGCGCCAGCTCGCGCGACGGGCCGTTCAACGTGCGCCAGTAGTCGCGCGCCTCCTGGGCGTAAATCATGGCGTTCGCGAACTCTTTCTCGTGCAGCCGTACGCGCGCCATACCCAACAGGGCATCCGCGCGTATCGGCGAAAGCTGCGTCTGCTCGCGCTGCGTGGTCGCAAGCGCCTCGGTGAGCGCCGCTGTCGCCGAGGCGTAGTCGCCGGCGTCGAGCGCCGCCAGGCCGAGATCCGTGACGATTGCCATGCGCCGGAATTTTGCACGCGGGTCATCGGCGAGCGCGGCGAGCGCGGCGAGGGCGGCGCGTTGTTGCGCCATCGCCGCGACCGGCTGCGCCGCCAGACGCTGCACGATGCCGAGAGCGTGTGGGGCGGAGACGCTCATCCAGTGATCGAGTTTGCGGCCGGACGCCTGCAGTTTGCGCAGCGCCGTTTCTGCCGCCGCGATCTCGCCGAGCGCCGCGCGTGCAAGTTGAAAATTGGCGTCGACGACCGCAGTGGTGTCGTGATCCGGTCCGATCGTCGCCTTGAGGATGTCCAGCGATTGCTCGAAGGCCTCGTGCGCCTCATGAGGGCGGCGTGCGAGAAGCAGGGTGCGGCCGCGCGTCGCGAGCGCCGCCCCAGTCGTGTACGAGCGTGGCTCGTTCCACTTTCGTATCAGTGTGAGGGATCGTTCGCTGTTGCGGAGCGCGCCTTGCATGTCGCCTGTGTCGAGTTGGGCCCGGGCCAGGAACGAAGACGCGAATCCGGAGAGCATGCTGTCTTCGCCGAGCACTGCGACCGCATCGACCAGCACGCGCTGCAGTTCGTTGACGGCCTCCGCGGGCTGCCCCGCCTGGATGAGGGTGCCACCGTAAGTCATGCGCGCGTCGACGACCATCGCATGTTTCTGATTGCCGTCGACCAGTGTCAACGACAACCGCAGGGCTTCGCGCGCCGCATCTACGGCCTCGAGCGGCCGCCCGGCGCTGCGAAAGGCAATTGCCCTGACTACGGCGGCGCCAACGGTGAGCTGGTTGCGTTCACCCAGCGTCTGCAGTGCAAGGGGCAGCGCTTCATTCATGGCGCGAATCGCAAGCTCGGGTCTGCCCTCGTCGATCGCTGCGTGCGCATCGAATACGAGCAGCCTGATGAGTTCGGTCGGGGTGGTGTCCTTGCTGGCGCGGGCGGCGGCCAGCAACTCGTCGACTTCCTTGCGCAACTGCGCCGTGCGGCCTCGCGTGCGCTCGATGTCGAGGCGCACCATGCGTGCCTCGCGCGTGAGGGGATGGCGATCGCCAAACGCCACGCGGGAAATCGCCAGCGCCTCATTGGTGATCTGCTCGGCGCTGTCATAGTCGTCGAGGTTTGCGAGGCTTGCCGCAACGGTGGTCAGCAGCTCGACGCGAATCTCCGGGCGATTCACGAAGTCGCGATCGATGCGGGAACGTGCCTGTTGCAGCAGTGCCTGGGCAGTCACCGAGCGGCCACCGCCTTCCTGCGGGTCCGCGTTCAGGAAGATCGTGGCGATGAATCTCTTGATGTCCTCGGCTCGATGTTGTTCGTCGCGTGCCAGCTGCATCTGCCGGAGCGCAGTTCCGGTGGCTCCCAGCAGCGCCGCCACCACCATCGCCGTTACCGCGGTGGCGAGTTTGTGACGCTTGAGAAACCGGCCAATGCGATATAGCGCGCGATCCGGCTGCGCGGATACCGGCCGGCCGGCGAGGTGGCGCGCGATGTCGTCGGCGAACGCATGCACCGTGGCGTATCGCCCTTCGGGACGCTTGTGCAGCGCCTTGAGCACGATCGCATCGAGGTCGCCGCGCATCGCACGCCGCGCAACTGCGTGGGCTGCTGCGTCGCTCGGGCGGCGTGCTTCGGCTTCCAGGATCGCTTCCTCGAGCGCAGCTCGTGATTCACGCTTCAGCCGATAAGGTCGCGAGCCGGTCAGCAGCTCGTAGAGCACGACGCCTAACGAATAAACATCGGTGGCCACCGTAATTGGCAGCCCGGCGATCTGTTCGGGGGACGCGTAGTCAGGCGTGAATACACGGGCCGACACCTGGGTGAGCTGGGCGTCAGAGCCGGCTTCGTCGTCCAGTAGTTTGGCGATGCCGAAGTCGAGCAGTCGTACCTGGCCATCGTGGGTGACCAGGATGTTCGCCGGCTTGAGGTCGCGATGCACCACGAGTTTGCCGTGCGCGTAGGCCACGGCGTGCGCCACCTGCGCGAAGAGTTGCAGGCGCTGCCGTGTGTCGCAGCGCTTCTCCGCGCAGTAGTGATCCACGCGCACACCATCCACGAACTCGAGCGCGATGTAAGGCTGGCCATCGTCCGTCATGCCCGCGTCGTACAACCGTGCGATGTTCGGATGATCGAGACTCGCGAGAATGCGGCGCTCGCGTGCCATGCGTTCCACCAGGCGCGCACCGAACAGATCGCGATGCGGTAGCTTGAGCGCGACGCCGCGTTCAAACAGGCCGTCGGCGCGCTGCGCGAGCCACACTGTGCCCATACCGCCCGTGCCGATCGGTCGAACCAGGCGGTAGGGTCCGATGCGTTCGCC